>JAGBHX010000050.1 GCA_017935265.1 Clostridia bacterium
ATAGTTTTGAAACAGCTCTTTATCCTCACCAGCGAGTCTTGCTGTGAGTTGTTCTTCTTTCTCGGCAAGATTGCTCAATTTCTTCTTGAGCTTGGGTGTTAATTCTGAATTGACATCTTGCGGCTCAATGTTGCCGTAATAAAAATCTTCAATGATATTTGACATTATGTATTCCTCCATATGTTTCTCTATTAAGCAACAGCAGGAGTGCAGAATACTATGTTTGAAGCCGGTTTTGCTTATATTTTGAGTAAATCCCTTATGAACACTCGCACCATATTGAGTATTCATAAGGCGATTGAGTCTTGTGGGTGCTCATTTTTCGTTCAGAAAAATTTCCGTGATATAACAAAAGACTGTATCCTGCCGCAAGGTGGATACAGTCTTTTTCGTTTAATTTTAATTATGCAACAAAGCTTGCAAAGAATTCTTTGATGATTTCAAGGATGCCGGCTGCTTCGCCTTCACCAAGAAAAGCAAGAATCTGCTCTACCATTGCCAAAATCTGAGCTACAAAATCCATTCTTTTTTCCTCCTCAAAAATGTCGGATTGCTCCGCACGATTATATTACCATAAATATAATCAATATGCTATTAGCATTTCACCCAAAAAACTGTCACAAAAATGGACATTTTGCCATTTTTTGTTCAATTACGTTTCTTTTATACTGTTTTGTCTGTTTTTAGTCATCAATAACAACTAACTGATGAATATCAACCTTGGGAACCGTAAATTCCACAACTCCGTCAGAATAATTAAAATCAAGCTGTTCTCCTGACGGTGCCAGATACACTCCCGAAGGCTCATCTGCTTTTTTAACGGTGCATTTAACGTTATAAAGAGGAACGGTGTCTTCAATGACCTCTGTTTTCTGCCCTCTTACGGTTGTGTGGGCGAAAAGAAGATGAAGAATATTTCTCTTTTCTTTTTCTTGTCTTGTATAAGTCACAACATCTTTATCGGGAATTTCTGCATAAACGGTCATCTCACCGCCGCACATCGTTTTAAGAATGTGAGTGAACAACTCCTTGAAGCAGAGGTGGCCCATTGCGGCATAGGCTGAGAAAATATCCCATCCGATATAAGCAACATTGCCTTTGATAACCGCTGCAGGCAAGGTGACATCAGGGTTGTTCGGTGCGTGCATATGAGAGCAGAAATGCTCCAGCGTTCTGTCAAAATATGGGTTTTGCAGACCTGCCACAATTTCACCGTCTGTTGCTTCAATGAGATAAGAATTGCAACGCATAATCGCAGCATTTTCACCATTGACAGTTTCGTAATACGGCACAATATAAGAAGGATTATATTCGTTTTTACCCTTATAAACCGCGCCTGTGTCCAACACAAACTCACCGTCTTTTATCAAAGCCTCACCGCTTGCGATGATTTTTCCGCCGTTTTGGACGAAGGCTTTGATTTTGGCAAGAATTGCTTCATCGGCAATCGGTGCATCGGGAAGAACGAGAAGCTTATATTCCGAAAAATCCATTGTACCGTCGACAAAATTGTAAAGACAGTTGTTTTCAAGAAGCATTCTGTTTGCGCCTACATCTGCGGAATGAGTGCCTATCCCCGTGAGCGATTCCACGCTGAGCACAGCGATATCGGCAACGTTTTGTGCGCCCTCCAGCCACGGCTCTTTTTCTTCAATAAGAGCGTAAGCCTTGCCGATGAGAGAATAGGTTGCCATATTCATATCTGCAAGGGAGTGCATCTGGTCACCGATTGAACAGCCTGCGCCGCTTGCAACACTGAGAGCTGTTTCGTAAATGAGAGCATTCGGATGCTTGAAGCCGCCGAATTCGCCCCATCCCTCGTGGAATTTGCCTGTCATACCGAGAAATTCGGTGTTTTTGAGAGCACGGGCATATGCCGCAGAAAGCGGAAAATGGTCATAGCCCCAGCCGGCCGTGGGAAGACTTTCCAGCTCCAAGTGGGTGTTAGCTTCAATAAAGTTGTAGTCACCCTTAGGTACGTGACCCATATTGTGAAAAATCGTGGCGGTGTCGCTGTATTTTCTCACAGCGGCATTGGTAGACTCAAGATATTTGTTGAATTTTATATGGGCAAAGCTTTTGCGGTCAGCCTCACTGTCGGGGTCAAGCCCCGCCGCTTTCATATCTGCAAGGCATTTTTCGCAGAAGCACTGCCTTTCGGAGATAATGTCAAGGAAGATTCCGCAGGGGTTATACATCTGCATAACTTCTTCAATCTGAGCGCAGAGCAAGTCAAGATAGCCTGTGTTGAAGCAAAGCAGGTGAAAATGAACCTCGTTTTCATATTCTTTTTCAGCCGCTTCGTCAGTCGACCATCTGTGACGCCATTCGGGGTGACGGACATATTCCTTTTCATCAAAACCTGCAGAAATATACACAGGGGCATTGACGTCAATTTCTTTGCAGGCCTCAAGCTGGGCGCCAAGCAAATCAAAGTTCAGTGTGGGGTGCATTTCATTAACCTTGGTTGGGTGATATGACCAGCCGTGATGGCACTTTGAAAACACCGTAATCGAGTCAACATGACCCGCTTTCAGCGCCTGCTGGAACTGCTCCTTTGAAAAGTTGTTGCCAACGGGCACAAACTCACTTGTATGAAAATCAAGATGAACCTGTCTTTTTCTCATAAAATCAACCTCCTTGATATACCTTTAATATATCTTTTCATTTTATAAATGTCAACAGAAAAGCCGCAGATGATGAAAATATCACCGCCTGCGGCTTTTATTTAATTAATATAAATCATTTTATTTATTGTGCGCTCTTCCCTTTTACCGTACCATACAACAAAGCGGGCATATTCCTCCCACGAGGCTACTCCGTTTGCGCTGACCTTTACGGTGATGTCTTTTGCTTTTGGCGAAGTCACGTCAGGATTAAACAGCTGAGCAAAATATTGGGGCCAATCATATTTGAAACTGAGTGTTTTTTCCTTTTGCTCAGGCAGATTGATTGCGGCCTTCTGATAGTTCAATATATCAATGATTTCTTCATCATTCAAATCAGCTACGCAAGATAAATACCGAATGAATTCCTCGTAAAATTTCTCAATTTCACAAGCCGAGCAAAGAAACAGAGCCTCTTCAAAGGGCCAGTAAACGTTGCCGAACATAGAATCGCAAAAATAAAGATTGCCCTTACCTTCAAGAAAAACGTCTATGCTTTGACAAACGTAATCCAATTTTTCTTTAATAAATTTGCTCTCATTTTCTATCCAATTGAACAAATCGGAATAAAAATCGTGATATGCTATATTTTTCGCCTTGCGCAGATAAATCGCAACAAAGCGCAACAGCCCGAGACAATGAAAGCTCTGAACGCACACTGAAAGTCTCAGCGCCCTGCGCCAATCATCACGGCTCATTGTACTCGTTTCCACAACCAAATCAGATCGGGAACCAAACCGCAAGTCCTCGGCAACAGCACTGTGATTCTGGCACAGGAATGAGCGGATTGTTTTAATGGCATATTTGCGTCTGTATTCGTCAGAATACATCAGGGTATTCGGCAAAAACTCACAGCGATTTATGTTGATTGAGCTGTGCTGACCTGCTTCAATAACCTGAAAAAGCCCTGAAGAAAAGCTTTCAAAGGTTTCACCGGGCAGACCTAAAATAATGTCGGTGTAGGTAAACATTCCTGCTTCTCTGTATCTGGCAAGCTGTTCGGCAAGATTATCCACAGACATATTTTTGCGCCCTACGATTTCGAGCACCTTGGGTGACATGCTCTGCACGGCAACGGAAATACCTCTGTTGAGGTTGACGGAATCAAGCTTTTTGTTGATTTCAAAAATCAGGTCATCCTTGTTTTTTGCGGCTGTGGTTTCAAATTTCTGAGGATATCCTGTTTTCTTTTTAAGCTCTACAAGATAATCCACAATCTGCCTGTCCCTGTCAAGAATTCCGAAGTTGGAATCGGCACAGATACAATACTGAATTTTATTTTCCGCAATCCAGTTGAGGTCGCTTTCAATTCGCTCATAAGGGAATTTTCTGAAAGCTTCTTCGGTGCCTGCCCAACTGCAATAAATGCATCTGTAGGGACAGCCTCTGTTTGTTTCGATAATTGCGTCAAACTGAACATCGGCATACTGCGGGTCGTTTATTATTGAATCAAATATGCCTTTGGCATAAGGTGAGGGAAGCTCACTCAAATCACAGCCCTGCTCACGGCGTGTTTTAACAAGCTCACCGTTTTTTCTGAAAGAAATGTTGCTGATTTCACCAAAGTCGGCATTGCTGTGAACAGCCTTCAAAAGAGAGCAGAAAACGAACTCCCCTTCTCCGTGAATCAGCACATCGATAAAGCTATAGTCTTTGAGAAAATTTGTGTCATCAGGCACTTGCGGTCCGCCAAATACAATCACTGCCTGAGGGTATGCTTTTTTCACTTCCTCGGCAAGGAGAAGATTGTATTCCACATTCCACATATAGCACGAAAAACCGACAACCGCGGGATTTTCGAGCTTCGGGAGTACCTGTTCAACGGGCATTTTAGTGAAAATCAAATCGCCGAGACTGTAATTCTTGCATATTTCCTCGTCGCCGAAGCAATAAGCCGCAATACAACCTACGGAATAAGGCAGAAAGAGAGAGTTTGAAAGAGAATTATTAGGTTGCACCAAATATACGCTTTTCATATTTCTGCCTCTCCTTGTTCATTATATTTTCTCAATTTTTCTGATAGTTTTTTTGTTTCTTCTGCCGTACCAGATAATCTGCCTTGCGTAATTTTCCCAATCCTCGGGAACGTTTTCGGCATACAGACGAATCTTACTCGGCTCGGCAACAAGCTCTGCCTTCTTATCGGAAAGTGCCGAAGTGAAATAACCGTTCCAATCATATTCAAAGTCACATTCCGAATTATTCTCACCGGGTACAACAATCATCTGCTTCTGGTAGGTCATAAGCTCACCGAAAATCTTCTCGTCAATACCGAACCCTGAAAGGAATTCTGCGGCTTCGTTGTAAAACTCGTCAAGCTTATAGATATAATCAAGAAGCATTGCTTCTTCATAAGGCCAGGTGATGTCACCGAAAACAGGGTTGATATAAGAAATGTCTGTTGAGCCGTTGTCGGTGTTTTTAATGCAAGAGCTGATTCTTCTCACGGTGTCACCGATTACACCCTCTCTCTGAGAAAAATACTCGATGAAAGAATGGTAGAAATCATAATATGACACGCCCAGTGTGTTGTGCACATAAATTGCAAAGCACTGAAGCAAACCGTGGCAATGAACGCTCTGGATACAAGCCGAGAAAACAGTTGCTTTCACAAGCTCCTCTGAGCTCATTGTTGAGGTCTCAACAATATATTCCAATCCGCCTGCAAAAATCGCATTAGAAAGCTTGCAGTGGTTGATGTTAAGATGGTTGGTTGCAGTTTTAATTCCGAACTTTTTCATATATGCAGGGTCAGCCAGCGTAGAATTGGGGTAAACTTCACAACGGAAAACGTTGATTGAATCGTGCTGACCCCTTTCAAGCAATTCGCATATACCTTGAGAAAAGCTTTCAAGGGTTTCACCGGGAAGGCCGAGAATAAGCTCGGTATACGAGGGAATACCTGCCTTGTGATAAAGCTCAAGCTGTTCGGAAAGCTTGTCTTTGTTCATATTTTTGCGTGAAATATTTTCAAGCACAGTTTCAGACATACTCTGAAAAGCAAGCGAAACACCCTTGCTCATTCCCACATCATTAAACAGCTTGTTAATTCTGAAAATGCGGTCTGTTTTGTCTTTTGCAAAGCAGGCACCAAATTTGTCGGGGTAGCCTGTTTTGTTTTTCTGCTCCACGGCAAAAGCGGCAATTTCTTCATCTCTCTCAAAAAGGCCGAAGTTTGAATCAACACACATACAGTATGAAATGTTGTGCTGTGAAATCCACTCCAAATCCTTTTTGACTCTTTCCATGGGAAAACGGCGCATGGGAATATCATATTCACACCAGTCACAGAATGAGCAATGGTAAGGACAGCCTCTGTTTGTTTCAAGCTGAGCATTAAATTCAAGACCCTCGGGCACATTGCAAAGCTTGTCAAAAATTCCTGTGAGATATGGTGAGGGATAGTTGTCAACGCCCTCAAATTTATCCTCGGTTTTAACTATTTCACCCTGTTCGTCTCTGTATGCTATGTTGCACACGGCCGACATTTCAAGCTTTGAGTTGAGCGCGCGCAGTAAATTAAGGAAAGGAATTTCACCCTCACCGAAAATGAGAATATCAATAAAGGGATATTTTTCAAGAAATTCCGTATTTCTCGGAACCTGATGTCCGCCAAAAACTATTGTGCATTCGGGATAACGCTCTTTGATTGCCTTGGCTGTATCAAGGTTATATTTATAATTCCAGAAATAGTTTGAAAAGCCCACAACAAACGGGTCCTTCACACAGTCAAAAACCTGCTCTTGCGGATCCTCTTTAAAAATAATTCCTGCAAGCTCATAGCTTTGGTTTATATCTTCAAACTGGAGCGCATAAGAAGCCAGAACACCCACTGCATAGGGGAAATAAATTGAATTTCCCAGCATAGTGTTTGGCTGCACAAAGTAAAGCTTTTTCTTGTTCACTTAAATCACCACGACTTTTATTTTGTATATTTAATATCTGTAATAATGTTCTGTCCGCCTTTTCTGCCAAACCAGACAACCTGCTTTGCATACTCTTCAAAGTCGGAGGGAATATTGACTGCGTTTATTTCCAGAGTATGCTCTTTTTCTTTCAAAGGCTCATAGCTGTTGGAATAAACGGATTTGAAGTAATCATACCAGTCAAAGCTCAGATTAAGGCTTTTCTTTTTTGAATACGGTGTTTTGACGATTGACGTCTGATACTGCATCAAATCACCAAAGACCTTTTCATCGTCAAAATATTTTTTAATAAAGTCTTCGGTTTCTGCAAAGAATTTGTCATAATCCTTAACCGCCCTGAGGAACGCACCCTCATCAAGCGGCCAGGTAATTTCACCGAAATCCGGCAAAACGCAGGTCAGAGAGCCCTTGTTTTGCAAAACCTCGCTGTATTTGTCAACAAGCCAATAATAAATTTTTCCGCAAACTGAATCGGGGTTGTTCGTTGACCATTCAATCAGCGAACAGTAGAAATCGGTGTATTTCACCTGCTTTTCATAAAACAGATAAATTGCAACGGACTGCAATAATCCCAGGTTATGAAAAGCTCTGATAAACACAGAAAGAATGTTGCTCCTGAGCCACATTTCCCTTGGCATAGCTGCCGTTGAAACCACTATTCTTGACTTCTCGGGGGTCATATCCTCATCGGGCACAACGTGATACTGCTGAAGCTCTGTGGTTGCATATTCAATTTTGTGGTGCTTCACGTATTCCGGCTCGTTCATTGTTGAGTTGGCAAGAAGCTCACAGTTGAAAAAGTTGATGGACATATGCTGCCCTGCTTCAAGAAGCTGCTCAATGCCGTCCCTAAAGCTCTCATACGTTTCACCGGGCAGGCAGATAATGATTTCGGAATAAGCCGAAATTCCGTTTTCGTTGTATAAGGACATCAGCTTTTTAAAGCTTTCAATGGGCATATTTTTGCGGTAAATGTTGTCAAGCACGTTCTGGTGCATCGACTGAAAAGAAACGGTTGCGCCCTTACTCATTCCTGCGGAATTCAGCATTCTTGTAATTTCAAACACAGTTTCAGGGTTGTTTTTGGAATAGGTAGCCTGAAACTTCTGCGGATAGCCGTTTTCTTTGAATTTTTCAATAACGTAAGCCACTATTTCCATATCTCGTGGGAACATGCCGAAATTGGAATCTGCACAGTAGCAATATTCAATTTTATTTTCACTCATCCAGTCAATTTCTTTTTTGACCGTTTCGATGTCGTACAGCTTGATTTTTGCTTTGATGTTGCCCCAGTCGCAGAAGGTGCATTTGTTGGGACAGCCGCGGTTTGTTTCAAGAATAGCCGAAAATTCAAGCTCCTCAGCTTTAACCATTTCATCAAAATAGCCCTCGGCATAAGGCGAAACTCTTTCGGGAATGCTCACGTCAGCACTCTGTGTAAATTTCATTTCGCTGTCTTTTTTATATGCAATGTTGGGAATGTTTTCAATGTCCTCTTTTTCTATAAAGCTGAGAAGAAGCTGTTTGAAGCTTTCTTCACCCTCGCCCAGCAAAACATAATCAACATAGTCGGCAGTCATTATTTCACTGCTTGGCGAAACCTGATGTCCGCCAAAAATGATTTTACACTGAGGGAAAGCCTCTTTCACGGCAGAGGCTAACTGCTTATTAAACTCAAAGTTCCAGATATAGCATGAAAAACCAAAAACAAAAGGTGCATCAAGTTTTGAAATAATATCAGAAATCTTTTCTTTTTTATAGATGAACTCTTTAAGGGAGTACTCATTTTTAATTGTCTCATTTTTAAAAGAATAGGCAATCAGCGAGCCGGCGGCATACGGAAAATAAATCGAGTTGCCGTACTGGGAATTGGGCTGAGCCATATAAATATTTTTCAAAAATGACACCACCTTCACTGCTTAGTTTGCCCTGTCAATCACATTGGGAGCGCTGGAATACAACATTCGTCCGTTACGGCGGCCGTACCAGATAATTTCACGGGCATATTCTATCCAATCTTCCGTTGCAAAAACGGTTGAGAATTTATAAGTTACGTTTTCTTTTTTCAGCTTTTCATAAGAGTTTCTGAGTATAGCTCCGAAATACTCCTTGAAATCATAATCAAAAGAGCTGTCAAAGCCATTTTTACCCGGTCTTAAAACAACATCCTTCTGATAGCTGAGAAGCTGAGAAAGAAGTGCTTCGTCTTTTATATAACGCTTCACAAAGGCTTCAACCTCACCGTAGAACACCTCTGAATTGTAGTGGCAAAGAAGAAAAACCGCTTCCTCTATGGGGTAAGTAATTTTGCCGAAAATATCATTCTGATAAGTGAGTCCGCCTTTGCCGTCCACAAAGTTTCTGAGAATCAGTGAAACCTGCTTGAAAACGTCTTTGAGAAAAACGCTTTCATTGAGAATGTAGTCATAAAGCTGAGAATAAAAATCGAAGTAAGAAACGCCGCACTCCTTGCGCACATACATTGCAAGGCACTGCATAATTCCGAAATGGTGCATACTCTGCACACAGGTTGAAAATTCGTTGGCACGAATCCAGTCTTCAACGCTCATTGTGTCAGTGCCCACAACGATTGTGGAGTAGCCCGACAAAACGTCATCCATGCTCTCGCAATGGTACTGATTAAGCGAAGTGGAAACGGTTTTTATGCCGTATTTGTCAATATATTCCTTACTGCTCATTGTGGAGTTGGGCAAAAGCTCGCAGTAATATGCACTCACTGAGCTGTGCTGGCCTAACTCCAGAATCTCACAAAGTCCGCGGCAGAAGCTGTCATAGGTTTCACCGGGAAGACCGAGAATAAGCTCAGTGTAGGTTGAAATTCCCGCATCACGGTAGCGGGCAATATATCCTGCATAATCTTCCTTACTGATGTTAACACGGCCCACATTTTTAAGAACTTCGGAAGAAAGGCTCTGCATTGCCAGCGTCGCGCCCTTTCCTATGCCGTGGTCAGAAAGAAGCTTGTTTATTCTGAACACTCTTTCGTGCTCATTTTTGGCGTATGACACCTGAAGTCGGTTGGGATAGCCTGCAGTTTCTTTAAGTTCAACCAGCTTCTGAGCAATTTCTTCATCACGGGGGAACATTCCGAAGTTGGCATCAACACAATAAACAAATTCCATTTTATTTTTTGCCATCCACTCAAGCTCCGCCATAACCTTTTCAAGAGGGAACAATCTTACCCTTGAATTGAGCTCACCCCAATCGCAATAGCTACAGTTGTAGGGGCAGCCGCGGTTTGTTTCAAGCACGCAGGAAAAACGGTATTCGTCTGTTTTGATTATATCATCAAAAATTCCGTTGAGATAAGGTGAAGGATAGTCTGAAATGGTAATTTTTTCTTCCTTGGTCTGAACAACCTTGCCGTCGCCGTTTCTGTATGAAATGTTGGGAATGTCGTTCAAATCGGTTCCGTCAAGAAGAGCAAGCAAAACATCACGGAAGGCCTCTTCACCCTTTCGATGAATCAATATATCAACATAATCGTATTTTTCAAGATATTCGGTTGTTGGCGGCACATGATGACCGCCGAACTCTACAGCACAATCGGGATATACCTCTTTGAGCCTCTTTGCATATTCAAGATTATACTTGTAGTTCCAGATAGAGTTAGAAAATCCTACGAAAGCAGGGTTATCAAGGCTTTGAATGCTCGCTTCAACATCTTCGAGGCTGTATATAATTCTTTTGAGCTCATAAGCTTCTTTTATGCGCTCATTGTCAAAGGCAAAGGCTGCAAGCATACCCACTGCATAAGGCAGATAGTAAGTGTTTCCGTACAGACAGCCGGCCTGAACAAGATATATATTCTTTTTGTTATCCATTCGAGTCACCTTAATCAAATAAATTTATTTTCAAAACTTCACTTTCTATTTCGGGGAACTTCTGAGAAACAAAAAGCTTAAAGTCATCAACTGATTGATTGCTTTTTAAAAACACAAGCAGATATCCGCCTGCACCTGCTCCGCAGATTGACACAGCATCAGCAACCTGCAGACAAATATCAACAACAGAGTCAATCGCAGGATTTGTCACTGCGGGTGACAGCTTCTTCAACAATGTCATATGGCGGTTTATACATTCAAGAAACTCTTCACAGCCGTCGCTTTTTACGGCATTGAGAAGAGCAGTATTAAGCTCCTTCATAGAGCAATATGCTTCATTCACACCGTCGGCGCCGACAAAATATCTGTCAGCTATGTCGTTGACAATAAATCTGCCGAAATGACACTGACCCGTGGGCATAAGCACAGCTTTTTCTTCAAGAAGAGTTCTGATACCCTTCGGCAAATCAACCGCTTCAACCTTCACCTTCTGCTCAATGCCGGGAAGGGAGGTTGCATACTTCACACCGGGGAACAGTCCTCCGATCTGGTCCTGCCAGCCGCCGCCTGTTTTCATCATCTGCTCAGACACGAAAACCATTTCGGTAATATCGTCGTTACTGTAATCAAGATTAAACATTTTTGAAAAAGCCCTGAAGCAGGCCGCAAGCAGAATACTGCTCGTTCCGAGCCCTGAGCCTTTATCTATTATTTCCACATTGGTGCTCAGGCGCAGACCGCAATCAAGCTGAGATTGGCTGTTGATGCCCACCGTTCTGAGCACGGATTTGTGTAAATTAAAATCAGAAAAATCGTTGCCGATAAATTCATCAAAGCTGAACGTTGTTGTGCTGTTGTCACTGCAAAACTCCACAACGGGCTCGCTGAGCTTTTCAAGCTTCACGGTGATAGGAAGTTTATTGTTGACCGTTACCGCGGCATTGATAACGCCCCCGCCGTGTTCAACACAATAGGGCATTGCATCTGTCCATGTTCCGCTGAAATTAACACGCACAGGCATTGAAATTTCCACAGCGTCGCAAGTCGGTTTAAACTGCGCAGGTGCATTTCTTTTGCTGAGGAAACTGTCTGTGATTTCATTGCGCATTTCAAGATATTTGCCGTGAGGTGTGCTTTGGGTAAGCCCCTCAAGATACCGTTTGTTAAGCACATAGAAATTGACATCTGCATTTTCTGCGCAGTATTGAAGGGAATATCTTTCCTCGTCAGCGTTCCGACGGAATTTGTCAAATGACTCATCAAAGCTTTTGGCTTTATAAAATCTGGGGATATTCCAGATTTCAACGCCGCCGATAAAAGCCTTGGGGTTTTCGTCAATTGGAGTGATGACGCTCACAAAGCTGCCGTCAGTAAGCTTAAATCCGCACACTACGGAATTATCTTCAACATTCACACTGCGGTTAAAAGAAATATCTGAAACAAGACAGCACGAACCGATTTGCGAGCCTATTGGCAGGCAGGCATTTTCGAGAACAGTTGAATTGCCGATTTTAACATTTTCATCAACAAAGCTGTTGATTTTCAAAAATCCGTCAGCTTTTTCTGCAAGGGAAAAGGTGTTGGCTATCAGCTGTCTATTTGTGCCGAAGTGCATAAACTCCTGATTTCCGATTTGGCAAACGTTCAAAGAAAAACGAGAAAGCTTTTTATATAAAATCTCTTTTATCAGGCGATGTGTCTGATTTTGTGTATCTTCATTAAGATATTTTTCCACGTCAATCACCTGACCGAGGAGGGGCATAACGTCGGAATAAAAATTCATTTCAACGCTTCCGTTTTTAACCAAATCCGGCACACGATGGGTTTTGATTATATCAATCAGCGCATTAACTAAACCGTCATCAAGATAAACAAGACCTGTGTCAACCGTTACCTGACCGTTTTTGTCAGCCGCCGATTTTTTCAGAGTTTCAGCATCGGTTTTGTGCAAAAAACGAACCAATTTTTCTTTTTCATTTTTTACCATAACGCCGTGCTGTGTTCCCGTTTCAAGGTCACAGGAAATGCCGAAGCCTGTGCTTTGGCTTAAATCAACCTCAAGAGAAGATGCATCAATTAAAATATCACTGCAGGCAACAAGTGCACCTTTTTCAAATCCGGAAGCAAGCAACAAAGAATTTTCCAAAATGTACTGAAACAAGGTTTCAACGCGTTTTTTGTTAACAATCTGAGCAAAAGCCTTGCCTTTGACGGCACAGCTCACAGTTCTTTTGGAAAAACCTCCGCAATTTATTACAATAAGCTTCTGACATTCACCGTAAAATCTGCCAATGGCATTGAGAATTGCTCCGCCTGAGCCTATTCGCTGACCAAAATCATCATCGCAAATAACCTCAACCCTGAAGTTGACAGATTCGGTTTGTGAAATGAGCTTTTTGCAAAGCTGTTTTTGTGACTGCGTGCCGACAGTTAACACCACAATTATTTCTTTATGGGTTGCTTGCATTTATTTCACCTTAAATTAAACCTGATTTTAAATCCCGTATAAAGGAATTTTGTTGCCACTCTGATGAGAGTAGGCAATTTAAAATTAGATTTTCCTGATTTTCTTTTGTTATAAACCGTGGGAATTTCCTCGTATTCCTCCCCCATACTCAATGGCTTGAGGGTGTATTCATAAAGAAGTGTTTCAGGGTTGCTGAAATCCATCTTTTTATATAACTCAATCGGATAAATCTGAAAAATTGAAAACGGGTCGTAAACCTTTTTGTTAAAGAGGATACTGATAATCCGATTCATTGTTTTACTGCAACAGGCGTGTAAAAAGCCGTAACCGTTAACACTTGAACCCTTGAGCCACTTTGCAGCGCAGACAATTCTGTTCGGATGTTGCTTTGCTTTTTTTATAAAGGCCGTCAGGCTGGCAGGGCTCATTTCCAAATCCGCCGCCATAATTACAAAGTGAGAGGTTGTAACCATCGGCGCCAATTCTGCAAGGCAAAGCTCGGCAGTGGGCGCCTTCTGAACATATAGCTCAACGGCAGAATCTGTTTCCATAATTTTCTGCGTTTCAAAAAAACTTTTGCATTGATTGTTTTTTACAACAACTGTAATCTTAGCTAAATCAGACCGATTGCAGGCTTTTTTTATTTCATCTACGGTAACTCTGAGCAAATCAGTTTCATTGTTAGCCAACACAAAAACCGTCAATGCGTTAAAATTCATTTCAGAGTGTTCCTCCCACCATTGATAACAGTCTGTCAAGCAAGGAGAATTGCATATTTTTAAGCACAAACTGTGTTACAAAAAACCATACAATCACACTCGCCAAAACAGAGTACTTATATTTGCGTAAAAAGGCCATAATTCCTTCAGCCGATTTCTGAGAGCTTTTTGCGCCACCGCAATAAAGAAGAACGACCGTTGCAATCGAAATCACATTCAGAACAGTTATGCTTGAAGAAAGCCTTTCAACAATTATTCCGTAAAACACAAGACCAAAAGAAAGCAGAGTGAGCCACCAGAAATCCGATTGAGCAATCACTTTGCCGACGGATTTTTTCTGCTCTTTGCTCTGAGCTTTAAAATATCCCCCTAAAAATACCGTCACAAAAAGCAGGTAAGGAATAAAGCCAATACAGAATGCATTGCTTGAAACGTAAGAGCTTACATTTTCACTGTGGCCAAATTTAATAACAGCATCGGCAACAGTATCATCAAGCAAAATACCCACACCGATTCCCAATGCCGTCAGGCACACCATCAGCACAGTTTCTTTTATTGCATTTTTAGCCTTTTGCTTGTTGCCTTTTTTGTTTTTGAGAGCAGGCGCCGTTTCCTTTTCTTTTGCAAGAGCAAAGCTGTAAGCAATCAAAGCAATAGGAACCTGACAGAAGGCAGATTCAGGGCTGAGCACAGGCAACACGACAACAAACACAGATGTGAGCACCGTTTTCAGCCGGAACCTTCTGCCCTGAGCAAAATAAAGCAAAAGTGTCATTGAAGCTGTGAGCAATGCCAGATGGATAAAATTGAGCGCTGTGCTTTTAAACAGGGTATCCGCCAACAGCAGCATTCCGCAAATTGAAAGAAAATCGTCCTTTGCAGAAAAAAGCTTCTGAATAATCACGGCAGACACCGCACTTAGTGCCAAAAGAGTTAACGTAACCAGAACGCAGAGCATTAAGTGATTTTCGCGGATACCGAAATTAAAAGTATCAAAAATCAGGTAAGCCTCCGGCAAAAACAACACATTGACAAAGAAAAGTGCCAAAGTGTAAAGCACAGTTCCAGAATTGAACAAAACATTCTTTTTCAAGGCGAGGTTCCTCCACTACTCGATTATAAACACCGCAATATAATACATTGCACCAAGGGAGAGCAGCTTGTGCTTTTTCACCCACTCAACAGCCTGGTTAACAACACTCATAACAGGTCCGTTTCCTGAGGCAATATAATAAATCACCAATGAAAGAATAACTATCAGGTGGTTGTAATAATACTTGCTTGATTCCCACGAGAAAACAATGGGCAGAATTATTACAACGGGTGAAATCAGGCAAAGGAAAAAAATGATTTTCTGAAGAATATCCTCGCTTCTGTCCATACATTTTTTCCAGAATATACCCATAACCGTGTATGTGGGTATCATAAGGAAAATTAAATCACCGAGACAAATCCTCCAATTTTCCCATTCAACAAAGTAAATCTGAAAAGACTTCTGAAGAATAACCTCCATTGTGTCAAAGTAGTCAAAAAGCCACTCTGTCACAAACAGATGATATGTTGTTTCATCCATGGTGCCTGCATACCTTGCAAAATAATAATCCACCAACTCCTGAGGAGTTTCAAACCCGAGATATTTTTCCGATGCAAGAGCATAGATACCCAGAGCAATCATTGAAACATAGGAAATTCCGCAGATAACACCCATTTTCACAGAATGTTTTGTGTCATAAAACCTCTGCAGCAAGAGTATCGACGTGAGTATCATACTGCAGAAAAGATAAATCGGGTTGACTAACGTTGCAATCAGACACAGAATCGGCACAAGCCACACTGCATACTTTTTGTTAATCAGCAAAACTGAAAACAACGTTATTGCCCAGAAAAGCTTATCAAGCTTGAAATCAACAAAATA
>JAGBHX010000051.1 GCA_017935265.1 Clostridia bacterium
CGCAACTCAGGTTGGCGGTGTTATTGTTGACAGCGGTAACTTCGACTGGACTCAGAACGATAAGTTCCCCGGTCTTACCACTCCTGACGACAGCTATCACGGTGTTACATACACAGAGCGCTTCGGCAAGGGCGCATATATTACAAAGGCTGTTGTTCAGCTTATGCGTGATTTGGGCTCGATTCCTGCTCCACAGAATTCATTCCTTTTGAACCTCGGTCTTGAAACGCTTCCCTTGAGAGTTGAAAGACATTGCCAGAATGCACTTGCAGTTGCAAAAATGCTCAAGGATAACGAAAATGTTTCATGGATTAAATATCCCAGCCTTGAGGGCGATGCTCAGTATGAAATCGCCAAGAAATATATGCCCAACGGAACAAGCGGTGTTATTTCGTTTGGTGTTAAGGGCGGAAGAGAGGCCGCAACAAAGTTCCTCGACAGCCTCAAATTGGCCTCTGTTGTAACTCACGTTGCAGACTGCCGCACCTGCGCTTTGCACCCTGCAAGCACAACTCACCGCCAGCTTACCGACCTTCAGCTTGAAGAGTGCGGAGTTAAGTCAGACCTTATCCGTCTTTCTGTTGGTATTGAGCATATTGACGATATTCTTGAAGACATTAAGCAGGCACTTGAAAACTCAAAGAAATAATTGTATTGCAAGAAAAAAGCTCCGTTTGAAATTTCAAACGGAGCTTAAATTTTTGTTATTAAAGCACGATTGCGAGAACGGTTACAATAATGCTGATGATAAATGTTAAACCGTATTTTTCAAGGAAAGAGCCTGCAAGCATAATTGCGGAGGGGATGAAAAGAAGAATTTTTGTGAAGATGCTTGTTTCTTTGATAAGCTTCTTTTCTTCGCCTTTCTTTTTGTCAGCCTTCTGTCCGTTAGCTTTGGCAAGCTTTCTGGCTTCTTTTTCATAAGCTCTGTCGGCCTTGATTTTTTCATTTGCCTGCTTCTGCTCGTCGGTGAGCTTTGTCTGATAAATCAGTGCCCAGTTGTTGAGTGCATCTTCAAAAAGAGGGAACATATTGCAGAAGAATGAAACACCGAGATAAAACAGAACAATATAAATCCAGAATGCAATTGGCTGAGCCTCAGAGCCTGTTGCGGCTTCAGGGGGAGCAACCTTTAACATAAACAGACCCATAAAGCCTGCACCGCCGAGGAAGAATGCAAGCATTCCGTTAACAACGGTGGGGATAAATCCGACAAGAAATGCCTTGACCTTTGAGCTTGTGAGCTCGTGCTCTACGTGGCCGCAAAGCTCGTTTGTCTGAATATATCTTCCGTCTTCAACAAGAATTTTCAGCATACCGCAGGTGATATGCTCCCACAGACCCTTGACAACTGTTGCAGGCAGGGTGATAAACTTTGAAATGAGATAAAGAATTTTCATTTATATATCCCCCTTTCCTGTGGTGAACAAATCTTCAAAGGTGGTGTCACCCTTGATTACGCTCTGAACAGAATCCTCAAGCTTGTAGTTCTGAGAGTCAAGCATGTCAACAATTTCTTCGTACATAACCTTTTCTTCGTCGCAAAGGTAGCTGATGAGTGCGGCGGTGTTGAGCGTTTCAAGCGAAATTGTTCCGCCCGAATATGATGCGGCATAGGTTGATTCATAAGCTGATTTTGCGGCATCGAGAGCTTTTTCGGTTTCTTCATTGAGCATATATGAGATTGAAGCCTGTCTGTAAAGCTCGGCATCTTCGCCGGCTTTGAGACCCTTTTTGCAGATGTCGGTAGATGCGCTGTAATCACCTGTGCGGCGGAGCACCTCTGCCTTGAGGGTGTAATAATCAAGGCTGTCGGGGTTAGCCTTGAAAAGGTCCTCACAAACAGCTGAGGCTTCGTCCCATTTTTCCTGCTGACCGTAGGTCTTGGTGAGGAAGAAATATGCGCTTTCGTTGGCAGGGTTAACCTTGAGGGTTTCGTTGGCAACCTTGATTAAGCTGTCGTATTCTTCACATTCCCAGGCTATGCTCAGGTAATAGTCACTGTAGAAATAACTGTATTTTCCGGCCTTTTCATAAGTTGAATTGAGGTAGGTCATTACATCGGAATCTTTGACTGAACCGGAAGCGGATGCTTCATAATAAACGGTCCACATTTTATAACAATCAAGTGTGCTGGGTTCTGCTTCGGGATGCTTCTCGGCATAACTGTCGAGCACAGCAAAAATTTCTTCAACGGTAGGAACATCCTTGTTGGTAATTTTGCCGTTTTCGTCAAAGGCGTTCAGGCGTTCTTCAAACAAGGCGTACCAAGCGTTATAAGAGTCATTTGCTGTATCGTCCATAGATTTGCAGAAATCGTAGCAAGCCTTAACGTCGGCATACTTTGCGCTGTTCAGCTCTTTTTCAGTGAAAGAATTGTTCACGATGTTCATAAAAGCTTCACGAGCAGTATGGTCAGAGGTCATATTCTTAACAAGAATCTGAGCCAGCTCTTTGTCGGCAACTGTGCCGGCGTCAAAAATTTTCACTTCTTTGAAGCTGTTGCTTATGCCCTGCAAAAATGCGTTGAAGCCGTCGTTGAGGTTAACTGCTGTGGTTTCAACAAGGTTGTAGCTGTCAACTGCTCTTGCAACGTGACCGTTTTCAAGGTGAGCGCGTGCATCGTTAATGTTGGCAACAATTTTGCTCGTTGAAGCAAAAGAAACAATGCCGATAACTGCAACAAACATCATCACAACTGAAAGGATGATATGGCTTGCACCGTAATTAACCTTGAGATATTTTTCGCGGCAGACGTTACAATAATATTCGCTGGGGCTGTTTTTGAGCTTTTCTCCGCAGATTTCACAGCATCCGGGCTGATGAACAGGCTCTTTTTCTTCCTTTACGGGAGCTTCTTCAACAGCTTCTGCTTTTGCTTTTGCGGGAATGTCAAAGCTTTCAATTTCTACTGTATCGATGGGGGTGTCAGGAGTCTGTGCATCCCATTCCCAATCCTTTTGCGGCTCTTCATTTTCCTGTGAGCCGAGCTTTTTGTTTGTATCTTCAGCCAAAGGAATACCTCCTTAACAAAATTCAATCTATTCTACCATAAAAGGCGTGTCAATTCAAATAAATATTTGAAAATTAACATATTATTAAATTTTTGGGTGATTTTGTCAGGTTTATGCAACCGTCATCGGTGACGTAAACCATATCTTCAATTCGCACACCGAACTCGTCGGGGATGTAGATGCCCGGTTCAACAGTGACAACGTTGCCTTCTTTGAGAATTATTTTCGGGTTGCCTGCCACAACGGGACCTTCATGAATTTCAATGCCCACGCCGTGACCTGTTGCGTGACGGTAAAAATCACCGTAGCCTGCATTTTTGATTATGTTACGGGCGGCAGAATCAGCTTCAAGGGCGGAAACGCCTGCTTTTATTGTTTTGAGGGCATTTTCCTGGGCAGAGAGAACAATGTTATAAATCTCACGCTGCCTGTCGCTCGGCTCACCCACGCAGACGGTGCGGGTCATATCGCTGTGATAGCCGTCAACATCCGCGCCGAAGTCCATTGTGATGAAGTCGCCTTTTTCAATGAGCTTGCCGTCGGGCACACCGTGAGGCATTGACGATTTCTTTCCGCTGACGGCAATGGTGTCAAAGGAAAGGGCTTCTGCACCGTGGCGGAGCATATAAAAATCAAGCTCAAGTGCAATTTCTTTTTCGCTCACGCCGGGGCGAATGAAATTAAGCACATTTTCAAAAGCGGCTTCGGCTATGCGCTGAGCCTTGATAATCAGGTCAAGCTCCTGCTCGGTTTTTACTTCGCGTAAAGCGTTGATAATTTTGTCGCCTCCCACGGTGGAAAGAACCGCGGGTTTAAAAAGATAACGGAAATATTTAAGGTCGCTGACTTTTAATTTGTCGCTTTCAACAAGGAGCTTGGGAAGAAGCTTTTTGTGAAGCTCCACAGCCTTTAATATGTCGGGAATCTGCTCTTTGATTTTTTTGATTTCCATAACGGGGCAGGCTGTGATTTTGTTCTGCGCCGCTTCAATGTAACGGC
>JAGBHX010000052.1 GCA_017935265.1 Clostridia bacterium
CACAGACATTATGTGGGAGCAGATGCAATTGAACAGATTGTTATGCTTGAACTCAAAAAGATGTCGGCTTGTATAAAGCATAACGAAGAACACTTTGCCGAAATCCTTGCACGAAAAACAAACAGCGACAGAATTTCTGAAGAAAAATATCTTAAAACCGAGTTTGAAAGACTTGTGAGCAGAAACGCAAAGGTTGAGAGAAACTATGAGAAGCTGTATGAGGATAATATGGACGGCAAGGTAACTGACGAGTGGTTTATGCATATGTCAAGAAAATACGAGGAGGAACGGCTTGAGTTAAGGGCAAAAATTTCAAAGCTCAGAGAACAACAAGAGCAGCTTAATAACAAAGAAAAGGAAAAGGAGCTTTTCGTTTCTGCGGTTCGTAAGTTTATGGAAATGGAAACCTTAACAGCGCCGCTTCTTCACGAGCTTATAGACCACATTGAAATTTATGAAACCGAAGGTACAGGCAAAAACAGAACACAGCGGATTGTGATTCATTATCGCTTTGTGGGATATATTGAAATCCCGTCAAATGCAGATAATTACAAAGCAGATACCCGTCAGGGTGTAGCAGTGGAATATCTCACTGCATAACAAAAAAGAGCAGGCTAAAACCTGCTCGATACATATTGATGAAACTATGAAATTAAACAAAAAAGTCGAGTGTTCACACGAAATCCGTTATGAACACTCGAAATGGCAGGGGCAGAAGGACTTGAACCCTCGGCACGCGGTTTTGGAGACCGCTGCTCTACCAACTGAGCTATACCCCTATATTTTATTGGTGGACCATCAGGGACTCGAACCCCGGACCGACCGGTTATGAGCCGGTTGCTCTAACCAACTGAGCTAATGGTCCTTCTCAAACAGCTTTAACAGTTTAACAAATATTACGGGCTTTGTCAATACTTTATTACAAAAATGTTAAATTTTCTTTTTTATATTGAATTTAATCTTTTTTAGTGATAAAATATAGTAAATTTTAGAAAGGGGAAATGAAAATGGAAGCTATCACAGCATTGCTTGAACCGCTTAAAGTATTATTTGAGTCACTTGCAGAATATTTCTCAAATATCAATATGGACTCTTTGCTTGCTGATTTCTCTGTTATTCTTGACGGTATCAACATTGACCTTATCAAAGAAACTTTCCAGTCACTTGTTGATACAATCAGCGCTCTTTTTGCTTAATTTTCAAGCTTTGAGGCAATCTTCAGGATTGCCTCTTTTTTCTTAATATATAAAAACCGAAATGAGGTGAATTATGGCTAAGATTAAATTTTCCGTCTCGGGTATGACCTGCGCCGCCTGCCAGGCGAACGTTACAAAATCGGTGAGCAAGCTCGAAGGAGTTAAAAATGTTGACGTTAATCTTCTGGCCGGCAGTATGACCGCTGAGTTTGACGAAGCAATTATCACTTCAGGCGACATTATTTCTGCGGTGGAATCAATCGGCTACGGTGCAGCGGTTTACGGAAATCAAAAAAACGAAAGTGCATTAAAAAATCAGTGGGAAGCAAGAAGAAGCTCTGCCGAAAGCGAGCAAAAGCAGATGAAAACCCGTCTGATTTCCTCAATTGTCCTTCTGTTGCCTCTTATGTATATTGCAATGGGCGGAATGGTCGGGCTGCCTCTCCCCTCTTTTTTTGAAAGCCCGCTTATTTCCGCTTTTACCCAATTGCTGATTACCTTACCCGTTATAATAATTAATAAAAAGTTCTTCATTTCGGGCTTCAAGGCTCTCTTTAAATGTGTGCCCAATATGGATTCACTTGTTGCAATCGGCTCAGGCGCATCGCTGATTTACGGAATTTTTGCGATATACCGTATGATTTACGGCATTGAAACCGCCAATCATCAAATTGTTCACCAATATGCCCACTCCCTTTATTTTGAGTCAAGTGCAATGATTCTGACCCTTGTGACGGTGGGCAAATACCTTGAATCCCGTTCAAAAGCCAAAACCTCGCAAACTCTTGAAAAGCTCATTGACCTCGCCCCTAAAACGGCAACGGTTGTGAGAAACGGCAGAGAATTTGTGATTGAAACCTCGCAGATTGCAGTAGACGATATTATAGTGATACGCCCCGGTGAGCAGATTCCTGTTGACGGCGTTATCGTCAGCGGCAACGGCTTTGCCGACCAATCTGCCATTACAGGTGAAAGTATTCCCGTTGAAAAGCAGGTTGGTGACAGTGTAATTTCCGCCACCATCAACCGCAACGGCTCATTCACCTTCAGAGCAACAAAGATAGGCGAAGACACAACTCTTTCGCAGATTATCAGAATGGTTGACGAAGCCGGCAGTTCAAAAGCACCCATTGCCAAGCTTGCAGACAAAATCAGCGGAATTTTTGTGCCGGTTGTTATGGCAATTGCCATCGTTACCGCCGCGGTGTGGCTTATTGCAGGCAATGACTTTGAATTTGCCCTCAACTGCGCCGTTTCGGTGCTTGTGATTTCCTGCCCATGTGCGCTGGGTCTTGCTACACCGGTTGCCATTATGGTTGGCACGGGCAAGGCGGCCGAGCTGGGAATTTTGGTTAAATCTGCCGAAAGCCTTGAAAAGCTTCACTCTGTGGACACAGTGGTGCTTGACAAAACAGGCACCGTCACATCCGGTCAGCCTGAAGTACAGAACATTTCGGTGCTTGACAAGGCGCTGAGTGAAAGTGAGTTTTTAAAAATCGCCTCAAGTGTTGAAAGATTGAGCGAGCATCCTCTGGCGGGGGCTGTTGTTGCCTGCGCAAAGAAAAATGGAATTGAACCCTTTGAGGTAAAAAACTTTGAAGCATTTCCCGGAAAAGGAATCCGTGCAGAAGTCGAAAATGAAGTATACCTTGCAGGCAACTTAAAATTGCTTGAGGATAATAAAATTGAATTAAACAATGAAGCGAGAAAGCTTGTTGACAGCTTTGCGGCTCAGGGCAAAACTCCGCTGATTTTTGCTCAAAACGGTGTAGCAGTGGGCATTATTGCCGTTGCCGACGCCGTAAGAGAAGACAGCAAGGACGCAATAAACGAGCTTCACAAAGCGGGAATTAAAACCGTTCTGCTCACAGGCGACAACACACTGACTGCGGAAGCTATCGGCAAGGAGCTTGGAATAACCGAAATAATCAGCGATGTTTTGCCCGGCGACAAGGATAATTGCATAAAAAATCTGCAACAAAAAGGCCGCAAGGTTGCAATGGTGGGCGACGGAATCAACGATGCCCCTGCCCTCACCCGTGCGGAAGTGGGCATTGCAATCGGCGCAGGAACGGACATTGCGGTGGAATCTGCAGACATTGTGCTGATGAAGAGCTCACTTTCCGATGTAGCAACGGCAATCAGGCTGAGCAAAGCAGTTATGAAAAATATCAGGATGAATTTGTTCTGGGCATTCTTTTATAACGCACTGGGAATCCCCTTGGCAGCAGGCGTATTTTACCCTGTGTTCGGAATTTTGTTAAGCCCGATGATCGGGTCACTGGCTATGAGCTGCAGCTCACTGTGCGTTGTTGGCAATGCATTGAGATTAAGATTTTTTAAAGACGGCAAAAAAACCGCAGAAAATGTGATTACACCACCGAAAGGAGAAAATAAAATGAAAAAAGTATTAAGCG
>JAGBHX010000053.1 GCA_017935265.1 Clostridia bacterium
ACCACCTGCTGCTGCAGAAGCTTCAAGAGCTTCAACTGCTGCCTGAAGAGCTTCAGCTGCGGGTTTATAGTTTTTAGCAACACCTTGAACACCTGTAAGGCAGAAGGTTCCTGATAATTTAACACTGTTAACAACTTCATTGGCCTTGGCCATTGCTGCAATGTATGCATCCCAAGCTGCTGAATCAGTATAGTCAGATGCCTGACGCTGAGCATTAGCCTCTGAATTGAAGAGGTCGCTAAGACCATAATCCTTGTAAAGGTTTACGTTTACTGTGTTATAAAGATTTGTTCCGTTAACAGTAATACCTACAGCACCTGAGTACTTCTTATAACCATTAGCTGTAAAAGCTTCTGTCTCTGCTGCAAGACGCTGTTCTTCGTTATATTCACCGTAAGCATCAACGAACTTGAAAATCTGAACATCTGAGTTAAAGCCTGCACGGAGTTCGGTTGCTTCTGTAACGTTTTCCATAAAGGAAAGCTTGTTGATAGCTGTTGCTGTTGTTGCAGCGTAGGGTGTAACTGTAACCTTACCTGCATCAGGATTGTTTTCATCCATTGCTGCAGTATTCTTAACAGGAACAACAACATCATCCAAGTTATCAAGTGATGTCACAAAGTAGTGAACTTTCTGTTCTTCAACGAGCACTGCTGCATTTGACTTTGCATTACCTACTTTAGTATCGTCTGATTCGGTACGTGAGTAAGCAGCATAGATACGAGCTTCAAGAGGCTGAGCTGTGAGCTTTGTGCCGTCTTCTACAAGTACGTCATAGCTAACCTTAATGGTATCATAAACCTTACCTGAGAATGAACCTGTGATTTTAACAGTTACAGACTCACCGCCGTCGAGAACCTTATCGGCAGGTGCAGCAATTGAAATACCTGAAATTGAAGATGTGATTGAGTTAATCTGGATAGCATAACGTGCATCCTGATGGAAGTTGCCCTCAGCATCAGTATAACCTGTGTTAAGACCTGATGAGGGGTTAGTGATTGTGAAATCAAGGTTTGCAGCACCTGTTGAGATGTAGCTGAATGCAGGAACATCAAATTCAGGAGCGTCGAATTCCTGGCTGTTTGTGAGGCTGAGAAGCGGACAAACGATAGGAAGAACTGCTGCTGCAAGAGAAACTCTGTAGTTATAAAGGTCTGAGAAAAGAGCATCAATTGTGCTTGCAAGGTTTGCCTTAGAAATAATGTCTTCCAACTGAGTCATGTTTGTAGCAAGGAGACCAGGGAATACAATATTGATTGTTCTGGGAAGAACGTTAAGGATAACCTGCTTGATGGGCTGCTGAAGTTCAGAGCCTGAAACCTCAGTTGTGAGGATTGAAATGAAATCATCAAAGTTGAGTTCAAGGATGTTTTCAAGAATTACTTCTTTAACAAGGCCTTCAAAAGTAACTACGCCGCTTTCGAAGAGAGAAGCATCAATCCAGTTTCTGTTGATGATTGTGAAGAAGATCTTTTCAAGGTTAGCCCAACCGGAATCGTTCTTGTTGAGGTTGATACCGCTGAGAAGACCGCCGTAATTTTCGATAGCCCAGCTTGCAAGAGCTGTGAACACGCCATCGATACCTACGCCGTATTCAATGCCAAGGCCGAGAAGGTCGTTGAGAGCTTCTGCAGCATAGTCACCAAGGATAGCGTAAAGTGTTTCAACGTCATCGTTGGGGTAAACAGATGTGTTGCTGTAATCCATACCTGGAAGGTCAATAGCAACGATGCCCTTAACAGTGTAGTTAGCTACTTCTGTAAGAGTTTCTGCTGATTCGGGAACCCAAACACCGTCAACTGAAGAGTTGATGATTGCGCGGGCAACATAAGAGATTACCTGCATATCAGTCATAGCGTCAAGCTCTTCTCTTGTTTTAACTTCTACGAAAGAAGCGAAGAATGTGTCGCCTGTCTGACAGAGAACTTCTCTACCGAACTTGATGAGGTTGGGAACGATCTGGGTGTTGTCACCTGTTGACCAATTGAAGCCGAGCTCATCAGTGATTGCAAGGTTGATGATTGAAGCGAGGATGTTGTTAAGCTCGCCCATGAATGTATCGTCAGCTGCAAAATCATATGTCTGGAAAGTAAAGTTTACTTTTCCGTCAGCTGTAAGATTGAAGAATGATTTGTACTGGTCGATTGCATCCATGTTTTCTGCCAACAAATCGTTGATGGAACCAATCCACTTTTCGTTAGCAGTAGGAACTAACCACTCATTGTAGAGAACCTTGAGAATGTTGTCTACGAAATCGTATGTAGAACCTGTTGAAATGTTTGTGTAACCTTTAAGCTGAGGAAGAAGGGGCTCATTGAATGTGCCGTCTTCATCATAAGAACCGTCAACAACAAGTCTGTCGATGATGTCCTGTGCCATCTGGTCAACTGTTTCTGTTACGCCTGATTCGGGAGCATCCTTTTCATAAACCAATTCATAAAGCAAACCTTTAAGAAGAGGAGTTACGTCAAGTTCGCCACCGAGAAGGTCTTCAAG
Source organism: Clostridia bacterium (assembly GCA_017935265.1). Taxonomy (GTDB): domain Bacteria; phylum Bacillota; class Clostridia; order Oscillospirales; family Acutalibacteraceae; genus CAG-488. Next base: position 2,497 of record JAGBHX010000053.1, read on the forward strand.
AAGAGGACCAACGATAGTACCGAGGTCGATTGTTCCACCTACAAGGCCTGTGAAGATGCCCTTGTTGTCATAAAGGAACTCAAGCAAAGCATAGATAACCTTAAGGTCAGAGTCTGTTGAGTTAGTTCTACGACGAGGTGTTGCAATAGCTGATACGTCCAAGTTGGCAAGGTCGCCAAGCATGGGAGAGAACTGTGTCCAAAGAGAACCACCGAGGATGGTCTGAACACTGTCGAGAGCAGCGTCAACTGATGTGGCATCAAGAGTACCAACAAAGATGTCGTCTGCTGTCAACAAAATCTGCTCTTCGTTGAGCATACGGTCAACTTCGTCAAGAGCTGCTGAAGCGTACTGCTCTGTTGTGAGAACGGGCTTATCAAGAGAATCATACTTTGTGATAGCCTCATCCTTCCAAGGAGCGTAAGCGCTTGCTACAATAGCAACTGATGAGAAAACCATAACTACTGCAAGAAGAACGCTGAGCAATTTTTTTGACTGTCTCATTTTGGATTGCACCTCCATAAAATTTACATTCCTATAAAGAAATGCATTGTTGCACATTTTCGGCTGTGCACACCGATTTGACACCCACTGACATACCGAGCTGACCGAGCGCCGTCAAGGCCACGCCTTGATGCTCAATCATCAGTTCGGCGATGGCTGCCGTTCTCTGCTCCGCGGCAGGGGATAACCATATACCGCGAAAGCGGAGGCTGGTGTTTTGAAGATACGCAACAGCTGAAATGCGCACTTTGGCCTTTACACCATTACTATGGTTAGTATAAATATACCCCACCTTTTGGAGTTTGTCAATAAATTTTGGGAAATAAATTTGCTCCTTTTATCAACTTTGTGCAGAATATACATAAAGGCCGTTTTTAATTTGTTGACAAGTTTTAATAAGTGTTTTTCGAGTATTGTAAAGCGTTTTTCTTGACAGCTTGCAACACTCACCTTTTACTGTAAAGTCGCTCACTTTACAACAGCGTTTTTCGTATACATTTATAATATATAGGGGCGCACAAAGGTCAAAATATACGGAATTTTGCAATTTGAAAGTCAAAATTTATAAAATATGGTAAAAGTGCTTGATTTTCACTGCGATTTCATCTATAATTTAATCGTATCTATTTATACAGGAGGTAAGATGTATGAATCTTACAAAGAAAATCGCAGCAATTTTACTTGTATTTGTTATGATGTTCGCTCTGGCTTCCTGCGCAGAGGAAGAAACAACCGAGCTCGACATCGGTACAATCAACATCGGTGTTATTTATAACGGCAAGATGGATGAGGAAGGCACCTTTGCCAATCAGCACTTTGCCGCTTTTGAAAACGCTTACAGCTCTGCAGGTGCAGGCGGCGGCCAGATCAATCAACGTGACGGCGTTGTGCCCGGTGACAAGAAGGCTATGGACACAACAATGGCAGACCTTCTCGCAAGAGGATGCAAGCTCATCGTTACAACTGACCCCGGCTATTATGCAGACGTTGCAGAGCACGCCAAGGCTAACCCCACCGTTAATTTTGCAGCAATGGCAGAGTACGGTGTAACTCCAATTGAGCTTGACAACCTTGCTACATTTGACATCAGAACCTTTGAAACAGAATATCTTGTTGGTATGATGGCTGCCTCAGCATCAGCAAACGGCAAAATCGGTTATGTTGACGACGTTGAAAATGCAGTTGACGTTAACGCTTTTGCAGAAGGCGCCAAGGCAGTTAACCCTGCAGCCGCTGTTTCACTTGTTGTTACCGATGATGTAAAAGCAGGTGTTGAAGCAGTTGAAAAAGCAGGCTGTGACACCGTTTACTCAAGAAACTTTGCAATTGATGAAGAAGGCACAATGTTCTTCGAAGTTCCCTCTTCAGTTACCAACGATATGTGTGTTAACACTCTCGGTGCAGACGGTAAGTTCATTACTGCTTCCTGCTACAATCTTAACAGACTTTACACAGAAATCATCACCGACACAGTTAACGAGAAATTTGACGAAGTTAAGAACTTCTCAACAGGCGTTAAGGAAGGTGTTATTGACGTAAGACCCGCTGAAGACGATGCTGTTAAGGCAAAGGTTGATGCAGTAAAGGATAAGCTTTTTGCAGGCGACACCTCAATTTCAAAATATGTTGAGCTCAGCGCCTACAGCTACACAGTAATCAAATAAATAAAAAAGTCCCTTTACGGGACTTTTTTGATACACCTTGGGAGGTTTTTACAATGAACGCAAGATATGAATATGCAAAAGAATGTTATGCTAAAATCGGCATTGATACCGAAGCTGTTTTAGATAAACTTGCTCAGGTACCCGTTTCAATCCATTGCTGGCAGGGTGATGACATTGACGGCTTTGAAAACAGCGCTGTTTTAAGCGGCGGAATTATGACAACGGGCAATTATCCCGGCAAAGCAAGAAACCCCGAAGAGCTTATGGCAGATATTGAAAAGGTGCTTTCAATGGTTCCCGGAAAGCACAAAATCAATCTCCACGCGATTTACGCTATTACCGACACCCCTGTTGACCGCGACAAGCTCGAGCCCAAGCACTTTGAAAAATGGGTTGAATTTGCAAAGAAAAACAATGTCGGACTTGATATTAACCCCACTCTTTTCTCTCACGCAATGGCCGCAGACGGTCTCACACTTTCTCATCCTGATGAAAAGGTGCGCCGCTTCTGGATTGACCACTGCAAGGCAATGAGAGAAATCGGTGCTTATTTCGGAAAAGAGCTCGGAATCACCTGCGTTAACAACATCTGGATTCCTGACGGATACAAAGAAATCCCTGCAGACAGAATGGGGCCCCGCCAGCGACTTAAAGATGCACTTGATGAAATTCTCAGTGTGAAGTATGATAAAAAATATCTTATCGACACAGTTGAGTCAAAGGTATTCGGCATCGGTGTTGAGGCATACACAGTCGGTTCTCACGAGTTTTATATGAATTACGCAGCTAAGAACGACTGCCTTTGCCTTTTGGACAACGGACATTATCATCCAACCGAAATGGTAAGCGATAAAATACCCTCAATGCTCCTTTTTGCTGATAAGGTTGCACTTCACGTCACAAGACCTATGAGATGGGACAGCGACCATGTTGTAATTTTTGACGACGAGCTTAAAGAGATTGCAAAAGAGATTGTTCGCTGCGATGCCCTTGATAAGGTTCTTATCGGCCTTGACTACTTTGATGCATCAATCAACCGCGTTGCCGCTTGGGTTGTGGGCACAAGAAATATGAGAAAGGCCTTGCTCTTTGCTATGCTTCTTCCCCACGATGAGCTTAAAAAGTGCCAGGACGAGGGCAATTACACAAAAATGCTTGCAATGAATGAGGAATATAAGTTCTATCCCTTTGCAGATGTATGGAATGAGTTCTGCAAGCGTAACGGAACACCTGAGGGCGACAGCTGGTACGCTCAGGTTGAAGAATACGAAAAAGAAGTTCTTTCAAAAAGATAAAATTTAAAATATTATTTAAGTCGGTGCAACTTTTATGGGTTACACCGACTTTTTGTTTTTTATATACTCCATAGGAGTTTTTCCTGTTTCCCTTTTAAAAATTCTTGCAAAGTTACAAGGATCAAGCCCTGTTGCAGCAGCCGCTTCAGATATACTGCACTGCTCTTTTTCAATCAGGTCACATGCTTGGCGTATTCGCAATGAAGTGAGATACTTATGAGGAGAAACTGCAGTTTTTTCTTTAAAAAGAATAGAAAAGTAGCTCCTTTCAAGGCCTATTTCACGGGCTATATCATCAACATTGAGCGGCTCGTGAAACCTTGCCTCCATAAGGCCCAGTGCCCTTTCAATTCTGTCATCATATACAGACGGCTTCTTGTTTTTCATTAACACACCAAGAAAGTCATAAATATGTGCAGTTTCTCTTAAAGATTTCCCTGCATCATCACAATTCCAATCATCAACCATTTTCTTAAGGCAGGTGCACAGCTCATCAAAGGATTCTTTGGGAGCAAAAGGATTTTGAGCAGAAATTCCTGCATCCCTGAACATAAGGCCAAGATTCAATCCGTCAATGGCGCACCAATACCCTTTTCGAGGATTTTTTGTATCTGCCGTGTGGACAATAACATCCCCGGGAAGGAGGATATAGCAATCCCCTGGAGAAATTAAAAATTCTTTTCCGTTTATAATAACAGAGCCATAACCCTCTGCACAGCATTCAATAACATATGTTTTTCGTTTGATAGGGCCGTATTTCTGTCCCGGCAACAAATCATATTCTTTTTCACAGTAAAGAACAACCGGCTCTCGGCTGCTGATATACGGATTTGAATTGCTCATAAACCAATCTCCCAACAAAATGACGATAATTTCACACAAAGCTTACTTGTAATATCAATTAAAATCCAATAGAATTATAGCACAACATATTATTATCATCAAGTATTCAAAAACAAATTGAATATTAAAAGCAAAGGAGAAGAATATGAAAAAAATTTTAAAAGTTGCAAACATCGGAATGATGTTCGGAATGTGCCATGTTGAAGGCGCAATGGGTTACGGTGCTGAAATTGCCGCAATTTGCGACAGCAATCCCGATACGCTCAAAGCAGCCGGTGAAAGATATAATGTCCCCGAGAAAAAATGGGTAACAGATTATATGGACATTGCAAACAACGATGAAATTGATGTAGTAACAGTTGCAATTCCCGACCAGCAGCACAAAAAGGTTTGCTGTGATTTACTCAGAGCAGGCAAACACGTGCTTTGCGAAAAACCACTTGCCCTTACAAGAGAAGATGTAAAAGAAATTATAGAAGTAGCCGAAGAATCCGGCCGCAAATTTATGGTTGGTCAGATTTGCAGATTTACCCCGTCTTTTGAAAAAGCAAAAGAACTCATCGAGGAAGGCACACTCGGTGAACTTTACTTTATAGAATCGGAATATGCTCATGACTATATGACTTTCCTCAAAGAATGGAGAGCTGACCCAAAACGCCACGGAGTTATCGGCGGCGGATGTCACGCAGTTGACCTTATCCGTTGGCTCGCAGGTGACCCTAAAGAGGTTTTTGCTTATGGCACACACAAGCTGTTACCAATGGTTGAATATGATGATGCTACTATTGCAATTATGAAGTTTGATGAAAATCTTGCAGGTAAAGTTTTCGTTTCAACAGGATGCAAGAGAGATTACACAATGCGCACCGTAATTTACGGAACAAAGGGCACTCTCATCTGCGACAACACTTCGCCCACAATGACTCTTTTCACAACTGATGAAAACGGCATTACACAAGACCCGCAGACAATCGAGGTTGAGGTTAACAACCACAATGCAGTTAAAGAGTTTGCCGTTTTTGCAGACGCAATAATTAACGACAAAAAGGTTTTGACTGATGCCCTTGAAGGCGCCAAAACAGTTGAGGTTTGCCTTGCAATCATCGAATCAGCAAAAACAGGTAAAATTGTAAAACCGAATTACGAATTCTAAGCAAAAAGAGAGAAGCCGAAGCTTCTCTCTTAATTTTATTTGGTGTATTCATAATCTCCGCCGCTGACCTCATAGGTGTCGTCGCCGAGAATAATTGTGGCAGTTGCACCTTCCGGAATTGAAATATTATAGGTAACCTTGTCACCGTCGTATTTCCATGCGGATTTAATAAGACCGTTTCTTGACTCAAGCGAAGTCTTGACCCATTCAACACGCTTATCGGGAATTGGTTTGATTATTATATGCTTGTAAGCAGGATTGGTTTCATCATAGTTGATGCCGCCCATTGTGCCGTACATCCAGCTTGCAACTGCACCGTAAGCATAATGATTAAAGGAGTTCATCTCCGTGCTCCACATAGTGCCGTCTTCACGCACACTATCCCAATGCTCCCAGATTGTGGTTGCTCCCATTCTCACCGAGAACAGCCATGACGGGAATTCCTGCTGAAGAAGGAGCGAATAAGCCACATCTGTATAGCCGTTTTCCGTAAGGGTCTGCATAAGATAAGCCGTGCCTACAAAACCCGTTGTGAGGCGGTTACCGTTTGCTTTAATCAAATCAGCAAGACGTTTGGCATACAGTGCTTTGTCTTTAACAAGGTTGAAGTGAATTGCAACAACATACATCGTCTGGGTCTTGTACTTAACGTCGCCGTCAATTATAAAGCGCTCATTGTATGTTTTAACAATATTTTCGTGAAGCTTTTCATATTCACTCACATCAATTCCCAATACTCTGCCGGCTTTAATGAGAATATCAACCGAGCCTGCATATGCACCTGTTGCAAGAATCACCTTATAATCCTTGTCAAGGTCATTTTCATGGCAGTCATAAACTCCGTCGAGAGCCAGCCAGTCGCTGTAATGATAGAAATCGTCGTGAAGGAATTCGCACTTGCCTGAATTTCGCATATAATCAACGTAGCGTTGCATGCTGAAATACTGGTCCTTCAAAAATTCCTTGTCACCGTAGGCAAGATACATTTCCCACGGAATAACGCAGGAAGCATCGCCCCAATAAGATGAGCTGAAAAAGTCATCTGTCGGGTTATCCCTCAAAACATTGGGAATAACACAAGGAACGGCACCGTTATAAAACTGCTCTGCTCTCAAATCACGAAGCCATTTTTTAAAGAACTTTTCCACATCATAGTTCAGTGCGGCAGTTTTAAAAAATACGTTAGCATCGCCTGTCCAGCCAAGTCGCTCGTCACGCTGAGGGCAATCGGTGGGAACGTCAAGGAAGTTACCGCGCTGACCCCAGATAACGTTTGAATAAAGCTTGTTGACCATAGGGTCTGAACATTCAAAATGACCTGTACGCTTCATATCGGAATGAACAACAATGGCCTTGAAGTTGTCTTTATCCACTTCACCTGTCCACTTTGTCAAGCGGATATAGCGGAAGCCGTAAAAGGTGTGGTTAGGCTTGTATTTTTTGTTTTCGTTTCCGCAGATGTAAGAAATCTGAGCCTTTGCGGAGCGCAGATTATCGGTGTAGAAATTACCGTCGGCATCAAGAACCTCGGCGTGGTGAATCTGAATTTCGTCGCCGTAATTGCCTTTTGGTGTAAATTCAATGTAACCGGTAATTTCCTGACCAAAGTCAATAACCGTTTCACCCTTGGGAGTGGTGATTATTTCTTTTGCGTCAAGAACTTCAATTTCCCTTACAATTTCGCCCTCCTGCTCAATGAGAATATCGCGGGGGTACGGAAAAAGTCTTACTTCCTCCCAATGTCTTTCGCCAGCTATTCTGCCATCAACAATTTCACCGTCATAAATCTGGCTAAGAAGAATTTCAGTCATTGAAGCCTTCCAGGTTTCATCGGTAAGAATTGTGTCAACGTCACCGTTTTCATACTCTACCTCAACAGCGGCAATGAGAACAGGCTGTGTTGCGCGGGGCTTCCAGGGAATGATGCCAAAATGAGCCAGATTTTTAACAGCCCAACCCCAACCGAGGTTGATTTCGATAAAATTATCCTCTTTAAGCATGGGTGTAATGTCATAGGTCTGATACTGCAGTCTTGACTGATAGGCAGTCCAACCGGGTGCAAGAACATAATCCCCTACCTTTTTGCCGTTGATATAGGCATTATATACGCCGAAAGCAGACACTTGAAGGGTAGCCTTTTTAACGTCGCCTTTCAGGGTGAACTTTTTTGCGAAAGAGGGGCAAACCTGACCGTAATCTTTTTTAGAAACAATAAAATTTGCGTTTTTTATCAAATTCATAAAATCACATCCGTGAACTAAGTATTAATCAAAAAGATATACTCTTGCTTCATACGGTCTTGTTACGAAGCCGTTGTCGGTAACATCTGCTGTGTTGTAGTTGCAAAGAACAAGCTTGCCCTTTGAAAGGTCGAAGCCCTTGGGTGCCTTGAACTTAACACCGTTTTCCTTGAAGGAGCATACAACCAGTGCTCGCTTACCCTCATAATTTCTTTCATAAACGTAAAGACTGCGTGAGGATTTGTTATGTTCTTTGTAATCACCGTAAACAAGAAGAGGATTTTCCTTTCTGAGTCTGATGATTTCCTTGTAATAATTAAGGATTGAATCAGGGTCCTTGAGGTTATCTTCAACGTTGATTTTTTTGTAGTTATCGTTAACGAAGAACCAGGGCTCGCCTGTTGTGAAGCCTGCATTCTTCTCTTTGTTCCACTGCATAGGTGTTCTTGCGTTTTCACGGCTTGAACGGAATGCCATTTTAAGGAAGGTTTTGTCGCTTATTCCAAGCTTTTTGAACATTCTGTAGTTATTGAAGGTGAGAACGTCCTTATACTTATCAACACTGTCAAGCTCGATGTTAAGCATACCGATTTCCTGACCCTGATAAATAAAGGGAGTACCGCTCTGCATATAGCACATTGTGGCAAGCATTTTGCCGCTTTCCTTGTGGTAATTTACATTACCGTAGCGGTTGATAATTCTTGCGTGGTCGTGGTTATCAAGATAAAGTGAGTTCCATGCTTTGCCGTAAAGTGCATTCTGCCAGGTTGAAAAAGCTTTTTTGAGCTTTTTGAGAGAGAAGGGAACGTGTACCCATTCAGTCATAAAGCAGTCTGCTTCCTGATGCTGGAAGTTGAACATCATGCTCATAACCTGATTTTCACCCTCTTCAATGTAAGGAAGGGCGTTTTTGAGTGTCATCATAGGACTTTCGCCAACGGTAAAGCAATCATAATGATCAAGAACCTCTGACTGGAACTCCTTAAGATATTTGTGGGCATTGGGGCCGTTTTTGTAATGCTCAATTCCGCAGGCAACAGGAATCGGGAAGCCGTTAGGCATATTTGCGGGCTTTGAAATGAATGTGATAACGTCCTCACGGAAGCCGTCAACACCCATATCAAGCCAGAAACGCATAATGCTCTTTACTTCGTCACGCACTACGGGGTTATCCATATTAAGGTCGGGCTGACCCTTTGCAAAAACGTGAAGATAATATTTGTCCAGGTCTTTATTATATTCCCAAGCACCGCCTTCAAATGTTGAAAGCCAGTTGTTGGGAGGCTTTTTGGCGCTTTTGCCCTTGCGCCAATGATAATATGAGTGATAAGGATTATCCTCACCCTTGAGGCTTTCTTTGAACCAATTATGCTCAACGGAGGTGTGGTTAACAACAAGGTCCATAAGCACCTTCATTCCGCGCTCGTGTGCACCGTCGAGAACCATTTTGAACTCTTCCATTGTGCCGTATTCGGGGTTGATACCCTTATAGTCAGCGATATCATAACCGTAGTCAGCATTAGGTGAAGGATAAAGGGGTGAAAACCAGATAACATCAACACCCAAATCCTTAAGGTAATCAAGCTTTGAGTAAACACCCATAAGGTCGCCGATACCGTCGCCGTTGCTGTCACAAAAGCTACGGGGCCAAATCTGGTAAACCACATATTCTTTGTAAGGTCTTTTTGTTACATTTGCCATAAAAACAAACTCCCTCTTTATATTATTACTTGTAAAGTTTAACATAATAAGTAACAAAAAACAACACTTTTTTATGCTTTTTATTGTAAAAAACTAATACATATGTTATACTCTCATAGAACATCGTAAATTTGTTTTCAGGTGATGATTATGAAAATTGTAATGCTTGATTCCTACACAACCAACCCCGGCGACCTCAGCTGGGCTGAATTTGAAGCTCTCGGTGATTTTGTGGCCTACGACTACACCCCTGCCGATAAAACAGTTGAACGAGCGAAAGATGCCGACGTTGTAATCACAAACAAAACCCTCCTGCCCCGTCAGGTGCTCGAGCAGCTCCCCGAGTGCAAATATATCGGTCTTCTGAGCACAGGCTTCAACGTGGTTGACATTGATTATGCAAAGGAGCGCGGCATTCCCGTGTGCAATGTGCCCACCTATTCCACTCAGGCGGTGGCTCAGCTCACCTTTGCGCTTATTACCGAAATCTATAACAATGTTGCTCTTCACAACAAAGCTGTACACGACGGCGAATGGACAGCCTGCCGTGATTTCTGCTTTTGGAAAGCTCCGCTTATTAACCTGCAAGGCAAAACAATCGGCCTTATCGGTTACGGAAAAATCGGCTCGGCCGTGGCCAGAATTGCCGACGCCTATGAAATGAAAATTCTCTGCTACGTTCCCAGCGAAAAGCCTCAGCCTGATTTCACAGATTTCAGATTTGTTGAGCTTGATGAGTTGCTCAAAAATTCCGACATCGTTTCGCTTCACTGCCCTCTCACTCCTCAGACAGAGAAAATGGTCAACGCGGAATTTATATCAAAAATGAAAAGCAACGCGGTTTTGATTAACACCTCCCGCGGTGCCTCGGTGGACGAATATGCTCTTGCCGATGCGCTTAAAAGCGGCAGAATTTTGGCCGCAGGAGTTGACGTGCTTTCAACCGAGCCACCAAAAGCAGACAATCCTCTGCTCGGCTGTGAAAACTGCATCATCACCCCTCACATTGCATGGGCAGGCTACGAAACAAGAAAAAGGCTTGTGAGCATTGTTTATGACAACCTCAAAGCTTTTATCAACGGCAACATTCAGAATAACGTATATTAAAAAAGAGGCAATGCGATTTTTTTCGTATTGCCCCTTTTAAGTCTTAGACACATTTTAAAATCTGTATCGCTTTTAAACTTGAAAAAAAAATTCTGTTATGGTAAAATTTTTGTGTATATTTTATTTTAAAAGAGAGGGAGTTATTATGAAGAAATTCAGAAAAATTCTTGCAGCTGTGCTGGCTCTTGTTTTGGTTGTGTGCCTTGCACAGCCCGCCGCAACAGCAATCCAGAAGGGCACCGTTACAGGCAGCCTTAACCTCACGGTTGTGTCCGACATTCATCTTTACATTGAAGAGATGATGGGCAACAAAGGTGAGCAGTGGATGGCAGACAGCCGCAACCACGGCAAGCTTTTTAATGAAGCTGATGCACTTCTTTCCACCGCATTGAAAACAATCGGTGAACAGGCAAAGGAAAACGGCACAGAATATGTGCTCATTCCCGGTGACCTCACCAAAGACAGTGAGTATCTTTGCCACGAAGAGCTGGCATCAATTCTTGAACAGTTTGAAAAAGACTATGGCGTTGACGTTATCCTCATCAACGGTAACCACGACGTTATGAAGGCTTGCGTCACTTATGAAAATGATGTAAAAGAGCCTGCCCGTTCAATTTCAGGCAAGGAATTCCGTGAGGTTTACAAAAACCTCGGATACGACCTCGCAAAAGAAGAATTCAAGCCTACCACTGACAACGGCCACGGTCAGCTTTCTTATGTTGTTGACCTCAATGATGATTTCAGCATCATTGTAATTGACAGCAATATTTACTCAGACAACACCGAAGACAACGAAACAGGCGGCTACATCAGCGACGAACAGCTTGACTGGATTCTTGAAAAAGCAGAAGAAGCTATTGCCGACGGTAAGGAGCCCCTTGCTATGGTTCATCACGGTATGGCTCCTCACATCAAGGTTGAGGAATCTGTTACAAGCGCATTTCTTATCAACGACTACCGCCGAGTTGCAGAAACTTTTGCCGATAACGGTATTAACTTTGCTTTCACAGGCCATCTTCACACCAACGACATTGCAACCGTAACAAGTGATGACGGCAATGTGCTCTATGATGTTGAAACACCTTCTCTCACAGGCTTCCCCTGTCAGTACAGAGAGGTTGAATTCAAAACTTATGCAAACGGTGAAACAGAAGGTACATTTACAACAAAAGATGTTGACAACACCTATCCCGTAACCGTAAACGGCAAAACATATCCTGTGGGCGAGTTTAAAAGAGAAGCCTTCCGCCTTTGCTACGGCGGTGCTCTCACAGAAGACGGTGCTCCCAATATGGCGGCATTCCTCACAGCTATGGCTATGGGCTACGTCAACGATTTCGTTCCTCAGATTATTGAAGCCGGCGGAATTGTTGAATTCCTCAAAACAATGGACCTTGACCTGAGAGAACTCCTCGACGGCTTCCTTTCACCCTATATCGGTGACGGCATCGGTCTCGGCGGCTTCAGCGTTTTCTCTGTGGACAACCTTATGTGGTTCATCGAGGACCTTTGCTCACAGATTGAAGAGGTTTATCTCAACAATCCCGATGAGCTTGAAGCTCTTGTTTACTCAGTTGTAAGCAAGCTCCTTTCCCTCCCTGTTTCAGAGCTTCCCTGCGACCAGTTTATTGACGAATACGGCTTCGGCAGTGAAACTGAGCCCGGTACACTTGATGATGTAATTCTCTCAGTTATGCATTATTACTCAACCGGTGAAGAAACAGCCAACGAAAATGAATTTATTGTTGACGTAATTGACGGCTTTGAAAACGGCGACACAGCATTCACTGTTGTTGACACTTTGTTTGACATTGTTTTCAACGACGTTCTTGATGAAGCTCTTCTTTCAAAGCTTGAAATCAGACTCGACACTCTCTTTGACAAGTCTGCAAACATAGGTGAAATGGCAGGCCACGGTGTTCAGGATGTTCTCGGCTTCCTTCTTCGCGGAGATTATTCATACCAGAACCTTATCGACACTATTTTCGGTCTTGGCGTTCTTCCCTACACAAGTCTGTTTGACGCACTTGACAAAACTCTTATTAACGAATATATTACCGACAGCCAGATTGAATCCATCGGTCACGTTATTGCATATTTCCTTGACGACTTCTCAAACGATTCTGACACAATCGGAATCCCCGACACCGATGTAACCTTCTCTTCTGCACAGATTGAGCCCGAAGTAACCCGTGAAAATTACCGTCTTCCCACAATGGTAAGCGTTACAATGGGTGATGATTCTCAGACATCTGCCAACATCAGCTGGTTCTCCAAGAATACCCTTAAAGCAACCGACATTGAAATTTATGAATACAACGGCAAAACCGTTAAATTCACAGGCGTACCCACCAAAAGCGCTGATGTATCATTCACAATCAGCGCCACAGAGGAGCTTGTTGAAAGATATTATCCCGGCATTGACATCGGTATTATCGGTGTGTTTAACCACAACTTCAAGATGTATCGCCACACAGTTAAGCTCACAGACCTCAAGCCCGGTGCAAAATACGTTTACCGTGTGGGTAACGCAGAGCGCGGCTGGTGGAGCGAGGCCGGCACTGTTGAAACCGCAGACGGCAGTGATGAGGTAACATTCTTCCATATGTGCGACCCTCAGTCACAAAACCTCAAGCAATATACAAACGGCTGGGCTAACACAGTTGAACAGGCATACAAGCTTTATCCCGATGCAAAGTTTATTGTAAACACCGGCGACCTTGTTGACCACGGTATGAATGTTAATCAGTGGCAATGGCTCTTTGACACAGCCTCACACAATCTGATGAGCTCTTACCTTATGCCCGTCAGCGGCAACCACGAGGCTATGGACGACTACTCAATTGTGGGCAACTTTGTTCTTCCCAATGCCCCTGAGCAGGACACAACCACAGGCGTTTACTACTCATATGACTACAATAATGTTCACGTTTCAGTTCTCAACACCAACGAGACCAGCGACGAAGCAGGTCTTGAAGAAGGGCAGATTGAATGGCTCAAGCAGGATATTGCAAACAGCGCTGATGCCGATTGGCATATCGTAGCCTTCCACAAAGCAATTTATTCAAACGGCTCACATTATGATGACGGCGAAATCATCACAATGCGTGAGCAGCTCGGCAAGCTTATGCCTGAGCTCGGCATTGACCTTGTTCTTCAGGGCCACGACCATGTTTATATGAGAACACATTCTCTTGACTCCAACGAGGTTGTCAGCGAAAGCAAAGTAAACCTCAAGCACAACGGCGAGGTTTATGAAGCCTATGTTAACCCCACAGGCACTTCTTACGCAATCAACGGCTGCTCGGGCGTTAAGATTTATAACGTTAAGGATGTTTCATTGACAGATGAGCTCTTCCCCAGAGCGGCAAAAGCTGTTGATGTTGACAATCAGATTTTCTCTTCAATTCAGGTTGACGGCGGCGTGCTTTACTTCAACGCTTATACAGTTGACGGTGACAAGGTAAACTGCATTGACAAATTTGCAATTGAAAAAGACGGTTCAGGCGAAAAAACAGATGAGCCTGCCGACATCACTGTTGACGTTGTGGTTGAAGAAGAAACAGACGTTCTTGCAATGATTCTTAAATATATCAAGCTGGTTGTAACAGTTGTATGGAACATTTTCAGAATGTATGTTCTTGAATATCTTCTTAAATAATCCATATACAGCAAAACACTCGGAGCAAAAACTCCGGGTGTTTTTTGTTGCTTATTTTACTTTGTAGTAATATGTTTCTCCCATAAGGTAGACTTCCAATTCTGCTGGTCCGTTCTCTACCTCTTTAGGAACTTCTATAAGATAATACATTGTTCTTGTATCTAACGGTTCAATACTGATGTATCTATACAAATCGGAACCATCTTCTGCTTCGGTACATATAAATCCATCATAATTATATTTTCCGTCATAAATACACTTGATTCCTGTAACATCTTCATTACTTAAGGAAGATCCCTTAAGATTCTTTACCTTAATTTTAGTTACAAGATACTTTTTCCCATTTTCTGCCTCATAATAACTATGATATCCATCGGTTCTTGAAGGGTCAAGTCTGTTGGTGAAGAACACTTTTTCAAACTTCACAGTCATGGTAGAATTATCAGAGTATTCTTTACCTAATGTAATGTATTCCTTTTTCGCTTCATATTCGGATACCGACACTTTGCAAGTTGAAGTCTTTCCACCGCAAACTATAATCAATGTCATATCTTCTGCTTTTGTTCCAATAGGAACCTGTGCCGCTAAATACATTCTTGAAGTTTCGAGAGCATCAATTCCTGAGTAAAAATCAATCGAATCTTCACTAACCACATAATTTGCAGCACTATAGGTTACACCACCAATATCAAGACTTGCCTTTATAAATGTTTCAGCATCAACCCATTGAGAAGTAAGATTTTTTACATCGGCATCAATAACAACAAACTCTTTTCCTGCTTCTGCTTCATAAAAAAGGGAGTCTCCCATAAGCGACTCAAGCTTGGTAGTTACAAATGCACGCTTGATTTCATACTCTGCTACATTTTCAACAACATTAGTTGAATCTGTTTTTATCTCACCTTTAATAACTGAACCGTCTTCATCACCACCGCTACTTGCAACAATAATTATAAACAGTAAAACTACAACAGCAATTAACCAAAACCACCATCTTTTAAAAATTGGTTTTTTCTTTGGCTTTTCCGTTATCTGCGGTTGAAGATTATTTCCGCAATTAGTACAAACTGTTCCTGTGTTTTCTGTTCCACAATTCTGACAAAACATAATATACCTCCTTTTTATCCCGTTTTGGGATATTTTAATTATACCAAAGTGGGATAATAATGTCAAGAGGTGACATTATGAGGCTAAAACAATTACGAAAAAACAAAGGTATTTCTCAGTTAAAGCTCGCTATGGATTTAAATATGAATCAGAACAGTATAAGCCGTTATGAAAATGGTATAAGAGAAGCTGACTATGCCACCTTAATTAAATTTGCTGATTACTTCAAAGTCTCGATAGATTATCTGCTTGAAAGAACCGACAATCCAAATTATTACAAATAAAAGCGACGGAAATCCGTCGCTTTTATCATTCCATATTCTTCTCGTCTTCCGCCTGCCAGTAGGCTTTTGTTGCTTCGTCGTTGTCCGTTACCCTTTTTACCATTTCTTCTTCATAAATATCGGAATAAAGAAAATCCTTCACTTCCACGCGAAAATCGTCTCTCTGTGCGCCATCCTCAGGCTTTGGGTATTCAAGCACACAGTCAATAACATAAAATGTCACACCGTTTTTGTCAAACAAATCCTTGATCATGAGGAGAACCTCAGCAAGCTTTTCAGCCGTTACCGTTTCACTCTGAACGTAAACCGTCAGATGCCCCGCCTTTGAGCCGAATTCCTTCAAATCATAGCTTTTATCAAGCTCAAGCTCGTTTGTAATGATTGCATATTCGGGAATGCCGTGATTTTCTGCATATGAGGCCGGCACAAACTCAATGTCGCCAAAGCAAATGTCCGATTCATAAGGGAACGTGTCGCTGTCAAAAATTTTATCTGCCGCCTTGCGGTATTCATCACCGATTCTTCTTGCGGTGTTTCCCTTTTCGGCAACGTCGCTCTCGTAGGTGTCATAAATGATTTTTCCGTCAAGGCCTGCGCAGATTGTGAAGCTGCTGTCGGCACTTGCAGGGGACTTGATATGTACGTGGTAATTGCTTCCCTTGAAATCGTAAAAAGCATCTTCAATTGTATAATCTGTGTTTGCAAAATTCGTTTCAAGATATTCCTGCGCCGACTTCGTTGCAAGATGCTCTGACACAGGATTTCCGAAAAATGCGCAGGCAAACCAGACTGCAACACCAACAAAAGCAACTGCACAAATGATTAAAACCGCTTTAAAAATCTTCTTTTTCATAACAACACTCCTTTCCCTTTTCTGTTTTCATATTATCATATCTTCCTGTTTATGTAAATACCTCTTGCAAATATGGCTCAAGTTGATATAATATAAACATAATATTGAAAGGATGAATTTTATGCTCTTATTTTTCCAGAAAGTTATCTGCGTAATTGTATCATTTTTTATGATGATAGGCGGAATTTTTGCAGGCACAAACTTCAACGACAAGCCAAAGGCATACAAAGAAAACGTTGCATCTGTTGAGGCTTATTCCAACACATTGGAAACTGCCGTTCCGCAAACCGAAATCTACAGTATGATTAAAGACCATTTCAACTCTCCTCTGGCCGAAGGCAAAACCCAAAAGAAGGCTATTGTAATCGGCTATGACGGTTGCCGCACCGATGCGCTGACAATGCTTGATGAAAACGGCGAAGGCGGCATCAGCTACCTTCTTTCAAAGGGTGCTAAAGCGCAGATTGCATATTGCGGCGGAGTTAACTTCCCCGCAATCAACACTCAGGCAACCTCCACGGCTCCCGGCTGGTGCTCAATTCTCACAGGTCAGTGGGCAGACGTTCACGGCATCACCGACAATAACATTGAAAAGTCAAACGACCACCTCACTCTGCTCACCACACTGGTTGAAGACAAAACCATCAACAGCTCCGCCTTCTACGTTTCGTGGGACGGTCATTTTAACAGCGAGGGCAAAACCTATTGGCAGGAGAAAAAATACATTGCTGAAAAAGCTCTTGCAGTTAACTTCCTTGACGCTGAGGACGATGCAGGCACAGTTACAAACACTGTTGCCGACCTCGGCAAGGCTGACTGCACAGATTTTATTTTCACAATTCTTGAGCACACCGACCACGCAGGCCACGACACAGGCTTTTCTATCAATAACCCCGATTATCAGAAGGCCTTTGCCGACGCCGAAAAAGACGGCAGAGCTATTATTAACGCTATTGAGTCAAGACCCGATTATGCTACCGAGGATTGGCTGATTGTTATTACATCTGACCACGGCGGATATAACACAGGTCACGGAAATATGACAATTCAGGAAAGAATGACATTCATCATCACAAAATAACCAACAAAAAAGTACGGAACTCAACATTCCGTACTTTTTATTATCTTCGTCAATTCATTCCAATGGTTGATTGCAAGGTATTTTCCTCTGCCACCGTCTGTTCTCATTTCTGATGAAACGGGCGATTTCTTATCGTAAAAAACAGGCACCATCCCGCTGTTAAACGAGCCGTCAACATCGGGTGCACGTCCGTCACCGCAATACCAGCAATCCTCGGGGTCAAGGTGAGCATAGTTTGCCGCGGCAATAAAAATGGATTTATCAGGCTTTGTAAAAAGCAAATCTGCGCTTGTGAGCACAAACTCAGGCTCCGCCGTAGGAATCCAATGCTTGATTGCAAGCGCCAAGCCCTCACCGCTCATAGCGTTGTTGCTGATAACCGCCATACGGATACCCTGTTCTTTCATCGCCTCAAGCAATTCGGGAATTCCGTCATTTACCGTTCTTTCTGAGTTATATCGGTCAAAGATTTCCTCCTGCTCAGCCAATGAAATATCGAAGTGAAGCCCCGCATTCATCGTTATGTATTTCAAAGCAGACGTTAACGGCATATCAAGCTTAATGCCTGACTCCGACCACTGAGAGCCGATTTCGGCCATATATTCATCCCAAAGCCGTGCAAGAGTTTCATCATCGGTCACATCGGGGTTAACCGCCCTAAGGCGCAACTGCGAAAGACCGTTCAGTGCGCTGAACTTGCCGCCGCCAAAAAGCGTTCCGCCAACATCAAACAATATCATCTGAGGTTTTTCATCGTATCTCATAATGCCACCTAAACACAAGGAAACTCAAATCCGTATTTTTCAAGCAATGCTCTGAACTGAGCCTGCTCATTCTCACTGAGATTAAAATATCCTTTTCTTTGTAATAAACTATTGCGCAATCATCATTCGCAGGGCAAAAAGTTTTTCCGTCTGCCACAATCGAAATATTATCGTCAAACCCACAAGCCGGCAAAACAAATGGGTTAATAATTTTACCGCTGAAAATTTTATCAATTGTTTCCAAATCCTCTTTGGAGATTTCTTCCGAAACATTTTTGTCAGCATACACGAAGTTGGCAACAGCCACACCTTTTTCATTAACGGAAACAACTGCATAACCTAACATTGCACCAACCAAACAAACTGCTACGAGTAAAATTGCAACCACTTTTTTCATGAAATCACCTCATATTGATTTTAAAGCAGCAAAAGTAAAAATGCAATTCAATTTTCCGAAACTTGATAAAATCTTAATATTTGATTACTTATTCACACACCTGAGCACCCGTTTGCCGTCCTCACAGATATCAATCGCGGTAACCGAGACATTATCAAGTGCAAACAAAAACTTGTGAGGCTCAACACCCAAAGCTGTGGGAATAAGATACTCCAGCATTCCGTGGTGGCTGAAAACAGCAATCCTCTGCCCCGGACTGAAACGCTCAAGAAGATAATCAACAAACGTCTTCGCACGAAGGCAGTTTTCTTCATAGGAAACACACGGGAAATTATACTCTTCTTCACCAAAAAGGTTGGGGCACATTTTGGTATTTGCGTAATACTGATTAAGATACTCTTCACTGCAGCCAAAATAACCGGGAGTGCAACCGCACTCAATAATTTCGGGGCAAATTTCAATCACGGGATTATCCCCCTTTGCCTTGCACACACCGACAGCGGTTTTAAATGCACGAAGCAAAGAGCTGGATATGTACGCATCTATGGGCAAATCCTTTAGTTTTTTACCCAATTCATCGCATTGTCTTTCGCCTTTTTCAGTCAGCTCACCGTCGCTGGGGTCGCGGCCTTCCCAATCGTCATAGTCCGTTTCCGCGTGACGGATAAAAAGTATTTCAAGCACATCCTTGTTTTCCATTTCCATATTGTACCACCTATTGCATTATGGCTTTATCATACCACCAATTCACCCACAACGCAAGAAAGCACCCACAAAAAGTGAGTGTTTTCTGAAATTAAATCAATCTTGTCTTTTTTGCAACAAGCTTACCGTCAACATAAATAAACATTTTTGCCGTTCCGTCAAAGCCCGCCTCAACTCGCTTTCCGCCAACGGTTGCCCTCAGCGTATGAGCAAATTCGGCTAACGCTTCATACTCATCATAAACCTTGCCGTCAATCACAAGCTCATTGGTGCGCTTAACTCTGCGAACCTCTATATGATAACCCTCATACTCACCCACGATAAGCGTTCTGCTTTTCACATCCGTGTCTGCCATTCTCAGCACAGAAGAATTTTCATTAATCGGCTCTTCATTTGCATCAACTTCCTGTTCTTGCTCCGCAACCTCTTCAGGCAGATTTTTCATCTTTTTGTAGGCATTAACACCCATTACCAGTGAAACAATTACCCAGCCGTGAAAAACAATGTCTATAATTGAATCAGCGCCGATTTCAGTCAGCACCAGCATCGCCGCTGTGTCTGCAATGAAAATAGCCAAAGCAAAAATCAGCCAACCAACCTTTTGCTTCTTTGCCATAATCCAACTGATTAAGTATAACAACAACATCACTATTGCCACAGCAATCATAACCGCAAAGAAGGATTTATCGAGAAAGACCTCGTTCTCCACGTAATATTCTTGTGGATACATTCCGCAAAGATACATTCCCGTGTCAACACACAAATACGGAATAAAAGCTGAAAATAAAAAGTATGTATCGGCATTTGTAACAAGCAAAACAATGTTTATTGCAGTAAATGCCATAACAAGCAAAAGATTGGATAAACTGCTTTTATACTTGTTTTCAAGCTCTTCTTTCGGTGACAATGCTTTTGATTTTTGATTATTCTTTAAAATTGACATCCTGCCCTCTCCTTATGATTTACTATGCTAATTATACTCAATCATTGAGTTTTTGTCAACACTCAAAATCAGAGTATTGTATGATTTTACAGAGGTGTTGATTATGGACTATCTTGACAAGCTGATTGCTTTGAGAATTGACAATGACCTTTCGCAAAAAGAGGTCGGAAGGGTCATCAACAAATCTCAGCAGGGCTATGACCATATAGAAAAAAGGCGCGCAAAGTTGGCAATAGAAGACCTGAAAAAGCTTTGTGAATTTTACAAAATAAGTGCAGACGAATTATTGCAGATTAAGTTTTAAAATCCAAGTCGGTTGACTTGGATTTTTCATTTAATTCCATATTTTTCACAATAATCAATAACGACCTTTTTAAAATGTTCGTGCTTAAAATTGTTTTTGACATCACTCACATCAACATAAAATCCTGAAATCAGATTTTGTATAATCGCCTCTGCCAGAAAGGCTTCGAAAATATAACCATCCGAAAACGCCTGCTCAATGTCGGTGTTCATACCCTCATCAACACCTTTCAACGCATATCGGTAAATAATGTTCTCCTTTCCGAGATATTTACCCATATTTTGCAAGCACTCAAGACCGTTTTTTATGTCAGAAACGCTGATTTTACCCTTATACTCAACCTGCTTTTCTCCGCCGAGAAGGATATAATCAATACTCGTTTCAAGCACGTTTGCCAAGTCGGGCAAAGCGGCAACATCAGGCAGAGTTTCGCCCCTTTCCCATTTGCTCACCGCCTGAAAGGAAACGCCGACCCTCTCGCCCAGTTCCGTTTGAGTGAGTCCCTTTGACTTTCGCAATGTTGCAATAATTTCACCAATTTTTTCAGTATTCATATTTTCCCTCCGAGTTATCGTTTGATAACATTATAAGTGAATCCCTGAAAAATTGAAATAACCGGATAATTGAATATTATAAAGAAGTTTTCAATCAAACTATATCCCCTAATTCAAAATAAGCATATACAACATTAAATGTTGATGTTTTGTTGTCATATTTTATAAACGAAACCGCTGTTCCGATCAAATCCGAATGACCGGACCACGATGTATATTGGCAACATCTGATTTCATACACACCGTCATTATCAATATCCCAAGGCTCAAATTTATAAAATGTATCTATCAATAATTCACCGTCAAAGTTTCTTTTGTCGGCAAATGAAAAAGTCTCACAATATTCGGTAAATTTATTTTTTATTTCGAACTTATCTTCGTTTAAAACAGCAAGCGAAAAGCCTGTATCAAAATTCCCCGTTTCATTATCTGAAGAAAATATTTCAAGCAAATTACCGTCTTTAAAATCAAACACACGGGATAAATATTGCCCTGCGCCCCCCGATAATCCTATGTTTTCTTGCACAAGAATTTCATCATTACCGTCGCCGTCCACATCCGCACAAACAAATTCTCCGCCCAAGCTGAATTGATCCTCCCAAGATGTAAGGTCAACAGCAACAATTTTATCATCAACCATTGCAACAAGATAGTTGTCAGAAACCAAATTGTATGATTCATACCTGTTGTCCGCCAAAATTGCAACCGTCGCAGAACTATTAGCCGAAAGCTTCACGTTGCTCTCTAACTGACGAACAAATACGTTCTCAAGACCGATTTCGGGAATATCAATGCGCATCGTTTCCTCAAAATCATAATTAGCTTGAGTTTCTTTCAAATTCTGGTGCTCTCTGATTTTTTCAGCTGAAAAACAGACACTCACCGCCGTAATCAAAACAACAGCTATACACAGCATAGACGTAATCACCCGCCACTTTTTACGGGATTTTTCAAGAAAGCTCATCACGCTGACAATGTTTTTTTCGGCTTGAACAACCTTATTTTCAACAATTTCACCGCTCAAAATATCATTTACACTCACTTCAAAAATCGAACTCAACTTTTTCAGCGTTTCAATGTCCGGATAACACTTCCCCGTCTCCCATTTAGAAACCGCTTTATCAGTTACGTTCAGCTTTTCCGCAAGGTCTTTTTGAGTCAACTGTCTTTGTTTTCGCAATTGAGCAATAAATTTCCCAACTTCAACGGTATTCATAGCTTCACCTACTTAGTTTTATGAACAAATTATATATTAAAAAAGCAAAATTGTCACCCTACCAAAAGTAGAATGACAAAATTTGCATCTTTTATCTGTATTTCATAACAGTATTTTGGATTTCAACAGGCAATACTTCCTTTGAACTGACTTCAACTATTTCAAGAGGATTTTGCCAGCCGTTTTTATCATCTGATTTAACAACCGTTATATAGTACTTTCTATCTTCTTCAACATAGCCGACATCAATCAACATTCCGTCTTTATAACGAATTTCAATCATATCCTGGTCATCGTCATAAATGAATTTAATCTCTCCGTTTTTTAAGTCGAGATTGCTATATTCTTCAATCCAATTACTCATTACATCCACCTTTTTTATGATATTCTTTCAATGCAACTTCATAGTCATATTTTGATAAATTGTACAAGACATCATAAGAATCATCAAAAGACAATTTAGTTAATCTTTCTTGAACCTGAAAAATCCACGATGTTGTTCCCATTCTATTTCGTCCACTTAACACCTTTGCAGCTTTATCTGTAGTACAAAAACAATTA
>JAGBHX010000006.1 GCA_017935265.1 Clostridia bacterium
CACAGACTGCTTGCGACAGAATTTTTGACTCCGCTGACATCAGCTTCTATAAAACCTGGGAGGATGTATTCAAAGCTGTTGAATCGGGCGAATGCAAATACGGTGTTGTTCCTCTTGAAAACAGCACAGCAGGTACGGTCAATGCGGTGTACGACCTTGTGGGTAAGTATAAGTTTTATATTGTAAAAAGCCTCAAGCTCAAAATTTATCACAGCCTTCTTGTCAGAAGGGGAGTGAAGCTTGAAGATGTGAAAGAAATCGTTTCTCACGAGCAGGCAATTCAGCAGTGCAGTAAGTTTATTTCTTCTCTGAATGTAAAAGTGACCGTGTTTGACAACACAGCCGCCGCCGCAGAGTATGTTTCAAAAAGCGGCAGAGATGACATTGCCGCCATCGGTTCACCTGATTGTGCCGACCTTTACAACCTCGTGAGCATCCGCGACGATATCATGAACACCGATAACAACTACACCCGCTTTATCTGTGTTTCCAAAGACCTTGAAATTTATCCCGGTGCGCAAAAGACAAGCATTGTTTTCAAGGTTCCCCACAGACCCGGTGCATTGTTTGATGTTCTTTCAAAGTTCAGAGCTCTGGACATCAACCTCATCAAGCTTGAAAGCCGACCCATTCCCGGCAGAGATTTTGAGTTCAAGTTCTACATCGACCTTGATGCTTCAATCTACCGCAATGAACTGTTTGAGCTGATTAACGAGCTTGATAATGAACTTGATTCCTTCGATTATCTCGGCTCATATACGGAAATTATCTGAGGTGTAAAGATGAAACCATTCGGTTTGCTGGGCAGAAAGCTTTCTCACAGCATTTCGCCCGAAATTCACAACTTATTGTGTGATTATGAATACGTCCTTTTTGAAAGGGAGCCCGACGAGCTTGATGAATTCTTTGAAAAGCAGGAATTCAGCGGCCTGAATGTGACCATTCCTTACAAAAAAGATGTAATAAAATATTGCGCCGAATTGTCCGAGACCGCCAAAAAAATCGGCAGTGTCAACACAATTACCGTCCGCCCCGACGGCACATTGTACGGCGACAATTCTGACTACTTCGGCTTTTCCTATATGGTGGAGCAAAGTGGAGTGCAGATAAAAGATAAAACTGTTCTCATTCTCGGCACAGGCGGTGCATCACTGACCGTAAAGGCCGTTGTTGAGGATATGGGTGCAAAAGAAATTATCAGCGTTTCAAGGACGGGTGCTGTAAATTACGATAACGTATACGATTATCAGAACGCTGACGTAATCATCAACACTACCCCCGTGGGAATGTACCCACACAACGGAGAAAGAGTGATTGATTTGTCACGTTTTCCTGCCCTTTCGGGGTGTCTCGATTTGATTTACAATCCGTCATTGACACCGTTTTTGTATGATGCCGAAAATCTGGGCGTTCCATATGCCAACGGCTTAACAATGCTTGTGGCTCAGGCTCACATGTCGGCAGGAAAATTTGTTGACTCGCATATTCCCGAAGAAAAAATTGAGCAGATAGTTGCAGAACTTGCCTCTGTTCGAAAAAACATTGTTTTAATCGGTATGCCCGGTTGCGGAAAGTCAACTGTTTCCGCTCTTTTGGGGCAGGTCTTAAAAAGAGAGGTTGTTGATACTGACAGCCTTGTTGTTGAAAATGAAAAACGCTCAATTCCCGAAATTTTTGCTTCTTACGGTGAGGAATATTTCAGAGCTTGCGAAACGAAAGCTGTTGCAGACTGCACCAAAAAAAGCACACTCATCATCGCAACAGGCGGCGGCGCGGTGCTTAGGGAAGAAAACAGATATTTCATCAAGCAGAATTCGTTTGTTGTGTGGCTCAAAAGGGATTTCAACCGCCTTGCCATGGAGGGCCGTCCTCTTTCAAAAAGCATTGACGATATTAAAAAAATTGAGCAGGTCAGAACACCTGTTTACGCGTCCCTTGCTGATGCAGAAATTGAGGTTGACGACGACCCGCAGGTGACACTTTCCAAAATTCTTGAAGCAGTTAAAGGAGAAATAAAATGAAGTTTCTTATCATAAACGGACCGAATATCAATATGCTCGGCATCAGAGAGCCGGGCGTTTACGGCGCGCAGAATTACGCTCAGCTTCTTGAATTTATCGGCAAGGCCTGCGAAGAAAACGGCGTTGAATACGAGCATTTTCAGTCAAACCACGAGGGAGATATTGTGGATAAAATCCAGTCCGCCTACGGTGTTTTTGACGGAATCGTTATAAACCCTGCGGCATATACCCACACAAGCGTTGCAATTCTCGATGCCCTCAAGGCTGTGGCAATTCCTACTGTTGAAGTGCATATTTCAGATATTTCACAGCGCGAGGAGTTCCGTCAGTTTTCTTACGTGAGTATGGTCGCTGTCAAAACAATCTGTGGCCTCGGCTTTGAAGGCTACCGCAAAGCAATTGTTGATTTGAAAGAATATCTTGATAAATGAGTTGGAACAGCCTTCCCCTTGAGGAGAAGGGGGACCGCGTTAGCGGTGGATGAGGTGCAAGGTTTGAAGTTTTGGTATTTACACCTCATCAGTCACTTCGTGACAGCTTCTCCTCCAGGAGAAGCCTAAAAAGAGAGCAGGTGATTTTTTGCAAACAATAAAAGCTGTGCTTTTTGATTCCGGTAGGGTGTTGAATAAACCAATTACCGGTCATTGGTTTATTACTCCGAATTTCTGGCAATTTGTAGATAATGCAATACTATTCTCAATCACACAGGGATATATTTCTTTGCTAAAGGCAAGTTGATGCTACATTTACAGTACGATTTCGAAAATAGTGACGATTGCGATACAGCAGGAAAAACATTGCGATACTACAGAATACATAAAGGATACACAACCCGTGAACTTGCCAATTTGGTCGGTGTTGTCCCTGCGACTATCACTCTTTATGAAAATGATAAAAATCCAATAAAGTATAAAACGGCGGTTTTACTTGCAGATATTCTTGAAATAGACCGTCAGCTGTTACTTGACGACTATA
>JAGBHX010000054.1 GCA_017935265.1 Clostridia bacterium
GCCCGAATTATGACAGAAGTATTTTATCAATCGCTTCGTCTGTTTTAATTCATTTCGGTGTTAAAGACTGCCAAAATAAAACATTACCTGAATTTGATAAGTTACTCGAAAAAGACTACAAAAATATAATCGTAATGCTTTTTGACGGCTTGGGCGTTTCAGCAATCAACGAACACCTGAACGAAAATGACTTTCTGAGAAAACATTTTGTGTGTCCTGTTTCGTCTGTATTCCCCTCAACAACCGTTGCGGCAACAACAGCAATAGAAAGCGGATACTCACCCGTCGAAACAGCCTGGCTCGGATGGGATTTATACTTTGATGAAATAGGCGAAAATGTTGCGGTATTCCGTAATGCTTTACAGAAAAACGGTGAGCCTGCAGCAGATTATAACGTAGGGTGGACACATATCCCTTATAAAAGAATATTTGAGCGTATTGAAGAAATAAACGGTAAAGGCACGGCTTATTACGTTTCGCCGTTTTCGAAGCACCATATAAAAAGCGTGCCACATATTTGCAGAACAGTAAAACGGCTTGCGAGAAGAAGAAAGAAAAAATATATTTACACCTATTGGCATCAGCCTGACACAGAAATGCATTATCACGGTGTTAAAAGCGCGCAGGCACACGAACAAATTTTGTTGATTAACAGCGAAGTTGAAAAGCTTTGCAAAAGTCTTAAAAATTCGCTTGTTATCATCACTGCAGACCACGGATTGTATGACGGTGTGAATGAATACCTTGAGGATTATCCCGAGCTTTCCGCAATGTTGAAACATCCTCCGTCAATCGAAGCAAGAGCCTTGAGCTTTTTTGTGAAAGACGGTATGAAGGATGATTTCGGAAACGAGTTTAACAAACTTTTCGGCGATGATTTTAAGCTTTTAACAAAAGAAGAAGTTTTTGCGAAAAATCTTTTGGGATTCGGTAAACCCCATCCGAAAACTTATGATTTTGTCGGTGATTTTCTCGCCGTTGCAACAGGTGAAAAATCGTTATTTATCAAGCGTGAAGAACGCCCGTTTATCGGTGTTCACGCCGGTCTGACCGAAGAAGAAATGACCGTACCGTTTATCGCAATCGAAACAAAGAAAAGGTGTAAGAAATGAATAAAACAAATCAAGAATTATATTATGAAAGAACTCCCGTTCTTGAAACGGAACGGTTGATTTTAAGACCCTTAACCCCCGAAGATGCCAAAACGGCATTTATATGGCACAGTGACCCGAGGGTCAACAAGTTTATGTCCTATCCCCTTTATACCGATATAAACCAGTCAGTTCGCTGGATTAACGACATAGTTCCCGTTGAAGAAGATTTTCATTGGGGAATTGTATTGAAAGAAGGGAATATTCTTATCGGCAGTATCAGCATCGGTCCGATGGGAAATGATGATGGTGCTTGGGGATTCGGCTATAACATAAGATATGAATATTGGAACAAGGGTTACACAACCGAAGCTGCAAAGAGAATTATAGAGTTTTCTCACGAGGTTCACGGTGTAAAAGATTTCACAGCAAGTCACGCGGTTGATAACCCTGCATCGGGCAGAGTTATGGAAAAGTGCGGTCTGAAATTTGAAAGCTATGGCGAACATTCCAAGCGTGACGGCTCTGTAACTTATAAAGTAAAGAATTACAGAATGCATATGGATTGAGGATATTAAAATGAAACATAAAGGAACAAAAACTTTAAAAACGGAGCGTCTGGTGCTGCGTAAAATAAAAACAAGCGATTATAAAGACGTGTTCAGATACGCAAGCAAGGAAGAGGTTTCAAAATACGTTACCTGGGATAAGCACACCGACCCCAAAATCACAAAAAAACTCTGCAGACACTGGAAAAATCAATATGTTCACAAGTCAACTTACCGTTGGGCTATTGAATACAATAAAAGGGTTATAGGCTGCATTGACGTTGTGGTGCTCTATGAACAAAAAGCCGTTCTCGGCTGGTGCATCGACAGCGAATTCTGGAACAAAGGAATCGTTACGGAAGCTGCTGCCGCCGTAAGGGATTATCTTTTGAATGACGTCGGCTTCGAGGCAATTGAAGCGGCTCATATAAAAGAAAACGTTGGTTCAGGCAGAGTAATGCAGAAAATAGGCATGAAGCAAATACCCTATGAAGAAACTGTTTATTATAAAACAGGCAAAAATCTTGATGCAAACATTCTTGATTTTTACAGTATCAGTAAATAAAAAAACGGCTGCTACCGATTGGTAACAGCCGTAATGTTTTATATTGTGATGATTACATCATGCTTGCAACTTCAGCAGCGAAGTTGTCTTCCTTCTTCTCAATGCCTTCACCCTTTGCAAGACGTGAGAAGCCTGTAACCTTGATTTCTGCGCCAAGCTTCTTTGCAACGTCAGCTACATAGCCTGCAACTGTGCCGTCAAAGAGGTCTGAGCGAACGAAGGGCTGCTCAAGAAGGCAGATTTCCTTGATCTGCTTCTTAATACGGCCGTCAACTGCGCCTGCAAAAATCTTATCGTTAACAAACTCTTCTTTGCCTGCAACTGCAAGAGATGCAAGAGTTGCAACTGCTTCCTTTGAAAGGAAGTTGAAGAGGAAGTTGTTATTCTTCTGATCTTCGTAAGCAGCAACGTCTTCTGCACTGAAGAGATTTTCAGCGATAGCCTTTTCAAAGAGCTTTCTGAGAATGGGCTTGGGAAGTGATTCGGGCTTGTTGAGTGAGCTGTCGATTGTGATGGACTTCATCTTTTCAAGCTCATCAGCTGAAATGTTGTCCTTGCTGAGATATTCGGGGTTCATAGCTGCAACCTGCATTGCGATGTTTTTACCCATAGCAACAAAATCAGCGTTGTCAGCTGCGTTTGTGTCAAAGCTTACAAGAACGCCAACGGAGCCGCCTGCGTGGATGTAAGAAACTGCTGTGCCTTCAACAAGAACAAAGCGGCGGAGCTTGAGGTTTTCACGGAGTGAAAGGAAGAGCTCCTGGATAGCATCGGCAACTGAAAGAGTGCCATCTGCGATTGTTGTTGCAAGAAGAGCGTCGAGGTCAGCGGGCTTGCTGAGAACAACAGTCTTTGCAATCTGGTTGGCAAGAGCCTTGAATTCAGGGCCGTTGCCTACGAAGTCAGTTTCGCAGTTGAGCTCGATAAGAGCTGATGCGTTGCCGTCTGAATAAAGACCGATAACGCCTTCTGCTGCGATTCTGCTTGCCTTTTTAGCTGCAGTTGCGAGACCCTTTTCACGAAGGATTTCAACTGCCTTATCCATATCACCGTCAGCTTCAACGAGTGCTTTTTTGCAATCCATCATGCCAACGTTGGTTTTTTCTCTGAGAGCCTGAACGTCTTTAGCTGTAAATGCTGCCATTATATTATTCCTCCTCTGCTGCTGCTTCGGGAGCTGTCTGCTCGCCCTGTCTGCCTTCGATAACTGCGTCTGCCATTGCGCCTGCGATAAGCTTAACAGCACGGATAGCGTCATCGTTGCCGGGGATTACGTAGTCAACTTCGTCGGGATCGCAGTTTGTGTCAACGATAGCAACGATCGGAATACCGAGCTTCTTTGCTTCGAGAACAGCGATTCTTTCTTTGCGGGGGTCAACGATGAACA
>JAGBHX010000055.1 GCA_017935265.1 Clostridia bacterium
CTGAGCAATCAATTCAGCAGATTCGGTTGCATCAAGGTGAATTTTTTTGAGCTTTTCATATTCACACACAGGCACAAAGTCCCACAGACTGCCCCAGAATTTGACCGATTCAATTGCATAGGGAACAATTTTTGATGCCGCATCGTCTACAAATTCCAAGGGCTGTGATTTAAAAATCCCGTCAAAATCCGTTTCGGACTGAGAGTGATATTCAAGATAATTTATAAGCAACTCTTCATCAAGCGAAATAGAGTTGTTGAGAAAATCAGCCGCCATATATGCACCCTCAAGAGCCGGCTCATCCATCACAACGTTGCAGACATCCTGCTTGTGCATATAAATAGCGAGGTAGGTTGAGGTAATAAGTCCGCCGTGACTGACGGCAATTATATTAACCTTTTCCTTGCCTGTATAGGCCTTGACCTGAGTGATATATTCATCAAGGACCTCAGCGCATTTCACGGCGCTCATTCGAAAATCGCAGTTAAAATAAAACACGTTTTCTTCGCCGATAAGCTCGTCAAACGCTCGGGTCATATCAAGCTCAACACGGTAATCTCCGTCGGGGTAGGTTGCGTTGAGATATTTGTCGCTTGTGACCTCAGCGTCAAACAAAACGGGGCGCACATTCTTTTTGCTTGTGCCGTCGGGGTTACACTCCATTTTTGCAAAAAGCTCCTGCATTGAAGTGCCCACGGCATTGAGAAAATAACCGTCCTCACCGCGAAGAAGCAGGTCAATACCCACAAGAAGGGAAAGACCGTTGTCGGCAAAGTCGTTGGTTAAGTCCTCGGCTTTCCAGCCCCAGGCAGAACGGACAGCTCCGTTTTCTTCATAACAAAGAGATGCGGAGGCATAACCGGGAACAAGCACAACGGGATAGCCGTTGTAATCGCTCTTTTCTTGTGCAGATGATGTTACACAAAGCGAACACATCAGCACCGAAATGCAAAGCAAAACGGCAAGGATTTTTTTCACAGCCTCCACCTCCTTTTGTTTTTTAAGATTTTTTATTTACCGTAAACAGCCTCTTGCTTTGCTGCTCTTTCTGCTTTCTCCTGTTTGAGAAGAGATAATTTAAGAATAATTCCACACACAACCGCACCGACCGAGTTTGAAACGATGTCTGTCATTGTGTCAATAAGTGCAAAGCGCGCAAACCAATCCTGTGAGTGGTATTCCTTGGCAGGCTGAAAAATGAGAGTAAGGTTATCAGCCTCTTCAGCAAGAACATAAGACCAATGCTGAGTGTCGCCGCCGAAAAGCTGGTCGAAGGTGAACTCAAAGCATTCCCAGAAGGTGCCGAACATAAACGAAGCACAAAATGCAGCAAAAACCGTAACCGTTGTGGGTACCTTACGGCCGTCGCGCTCTTCGTAGGCCTTGAGCATAACATAGCCCACCATAACAAGAAGTCCGCCGCTGACAAGGTGAAGGGATTTATCCCACCACCATACTTCATAATACCAGTTGATGTATGCACCCATAAAGGCAGTTAAGAAAACGTACACACTTGTGAAATTCTGAAGATATGATGGAAGATATCTGAACAGATGTGTTTTAGGAAAAGCCTGAAAAATTTCCCAACCGAAGCAACAGGCAAGGTTCACAATCATCATTGTTCTAATTCTGTCTTCGTATTTGTCGGCATTTACAAAAGATTCAATAAGGCCGTAGAGCATAATTGCTCTGAAAATCCACCATAATACCATTTCCCACTTTTTGCAATTGTGGGTTATTCTGTAAAACCAATCTTTAACTACTGCGCTCATTAACATCCTTCTCCTAACAATTTAGTTACACAAATTTTACCATAAACCCCGTGTCAATTCAATCACTTTATTGATTTTTTATAATCTCTTAATAAAATAAAAGGGCATAATTCTATGAAAGACCTATGCCGCTTATGCTTTTATTTATAAAGTTTTAATGTAAATCCGAGAGGGGAATAGCCAAGCTCAACTCTTTTACCCTGAGAATTTGCCGCCTCAAACACAATTGTGTCCCCATCCTGAATTACGGTTTTGCTGTCAACATCATTAAAACCGCACTGTTCAAGGGTTTCAACATAGTTTTCAACCTCAAGGAAGTTTGCCTGACGAATCAGAAAAATAAGATAATCTCCCTTTGAATCCTGTTCTTGCATACTCATAGTTATGTTTGCAAAGTCAATTTCCGGCACACCGTGGGTGTATTCGTTTTTGACCCAGCCTGCTCCAACGGTCCACTCGCCCTCCTCATTAGAAAGCGTACCTGAGCCGTCAGGGTTAAATTCAAGAGTGTAGCCGTCACTTTCAACAGCCTGCTTTATCTGCTCTTTTTCATCCTCGGAATATTCATCCAGATTGTCAAGCATTCCTTTTTCGAGCTTGTGTGCAATGTGCTCTATTTCTTTAGGCAAAGTTGTTGTTTCTTTGGTTGCAGATGAAGTTGAGGTGCCTTGGGGATCTGTGGTTTTTTCCTGTGCGGTGTTGTCCTGACAGGCACAAAGCAAAAGCAACACAACCGCAAGCAGAACAAGACTTACCTTTTTCATCAAACTCACTCCTTAACTTCCTTAACTGTAAGTTTTTCAAGCTCGTTACAATATTTCGAGTTGGAAATGCCGAAGCAATAATTGATTGCAAGTACCTCCTGAATACCGTTATCGGCAACAAAATCAGGCAAATACAAATCAACCTTTCTGGGGTCAACAACGTAGATTTCTTCATAGTTGTTGCAAAGGAACGGAACAAAGGCGTTACCGAAGGACTCTTTGAGAACAACAATCTTTTTGCCGTTAGCAACGTTCGTGGTGATTTTTTCAATAGGCTGGTCACCTGAAATGAACGCAAGATATTTGTTATCGGCATTTACCTTCTTTGCTACGATGTATGTGCTGATGCCGTCGGTCATTTCGGCAGTTGAATAAACCGTATTGGTTGCATCAACCATAAGCTCAAAGCATTCAACATAATCGGGATTTTTCTTGAGCACATCCGCCTGCGAAGAGCGGTGAAGCGAGCCGACAAAATCTTCAATTCTGTGAGTCGTGAACGAGTCAATAGCAGGCGCCGTCTGCCCTGCCTTTTTGCAGAAAGCATCGTAGGCATAATATGCACCGCGGGCAGTCCAGTGATGGTCGGTACGGAAGTAAATATACTCTTCACTCTTGTCAACAAGAGAAGAATAGGCATCAACACTGATAACGTTTTTATCAAGCATTGAATAAATGTTTTTAATTGCCTCACGCTGTGAGTGAAGGCCCTCACGGTAGGTCTTTGTGCCGTAAAACTCAACTGCGGTTGGGGCAACAAGAGAATAGAATTTTACACCCTCAGGCATTGCCGCGGCAGTTTTGTTAACGATTGAAGCATACCTTTTGGCGTCTTTTTCCTTATAGGTATAAATTTCCATTGCACGGTTTCCGCTGACTATAATTGAGCCCTTGATTGAAGCTTCATCGTCGGGTGTAACCTCGGCCGTGTTTTCTTTCATACCCTCGTTCTCCTGTGGCTTAACACCAAGGTCCACTCCCTCACCTGCAAAGTCATCGTCAGACTTGTCTACAGAAATAATAACGTCTGTGCTTTCGCCAACAGAAAATCTTGTGAGCAAATTTTTGAGCTTGCCGTTAACTGAGATAAAGAAATCGCGGGCAGGGAAATTATCGGAATAATAGTTTTCATATTCTACCGTATATTTTCCGCTGAAAAGGGCGGAAAGTGTCAACTGCGGCCTTGCGGCAAGAGTTCGGTTTTCTGTTTCGGAAATGAGCTTATCCTCATCAAGGAAGCTGATAACTCCGAAAACGAGCAACGCGCAGGAAAAAAGCACAGCCGATGCGGCGTACAGAATTTTGAGAACGAGCTGTGAAATGTGAAGCTCTTCTTTTTCCACAATTTCATAAGGATTTTCTATAACCTTTTCCTTGTGAGAATCTGTGTCACATTCACCAAAAAGACGGATAAGCGTTTCTTCGTCAGGGTCTTTTTCATTCACCTGCTCAACCGCCGCCCTGAAGCTTTGCATCATCACGGCAAAATCTTCCTTTTCTTTTTGGTCAATTATGCTCTGCTCATCGTCTTCTGCTTCCTGAGTTTCTTCAGGTTCCTCTTCTGAGCCGTTGCTTTCGGGCAGCTCCGCCTCCTGAGGGATTTCCTCCTGAGCTTCTGCAGATACTTCCTGCACAGGCTCTTCGGTTATGCTTTCAGGCTCTGCATCACTTTGCGGTGCAGGAATATTCTCTTCATCCCGAGTCTGCTCAGCCTGCTGAATTTGTTGTTCTTTTTCTTCAAGCAGCTTCTGCTTTTTCTTTTTTGCTCTTTTTGAAGCCATTTCCTCACCGCCTTTCTGCTAAAATTATTTTTAAAAGTAAAATTAAAATCTGAAATAGAGGAACGGGTTGTAGGTTGAACCCACAAGTGCGGCCACGCAAACAAATAAAACCCCGAGCTGGAAAACAATTGTTGCCGCCTGAACAATTTCTTTTCCGTTTTTCTTTCTTGAAATCTTTCTTGTAATGCTTTTAGTAAGGTTTGAAGCAATCGGAGTTGAAGCAACTGCCGCCGCCGCAAGCAGCACTGCCCTGTTGAGGATGATTGTGAAATCCCCCGTCTGAGCAAAGCCGTTGAAGCCGAACATTGCTTTGATCAAGCCTCCCACGGCAGACATATCTTCATAATAGAAAAATACCCAACCGATGATTACAATAAAAATGCTGTAAAATCTTCTGACAATAACAGGCAGCTTTTCAAGGTATTTTCCGTAAACCTTCTTTTCGAGAATGAGCATCACGAAGTAATAAAATCCCCACAAAAGGAAGTTCCAGCTTGCGCCGTGCCAGAAGCCTGTGAGACTCCATACAACCAGCATATTAAAAACGTGGTGCTTACGGTTGCCGCCAAGGGGAATATAAACATAATCACGGAAAAAGGAGCTGAGACTTATGTGCCAACGGCGCCAGAATTCGGTGATTGACTTTGCGATGTAGGGATAATTGAAGTTTTCGGGGAATGAGAAGCCCATCATTCTGCCAAGTCCGATTGCCATATCGGAATAGCCTGCAAAATCAAAATAAATCTGGAAGAAATAGGCAACAATACCGATCCAGCCCTGAACGGCAGAAAGCTCTGAAACCTCACCGTCGAGGAACATTGTTGCGGTTTCGCCCAGGAAGTTTGCAAAAACAGCCTTTTTGAAAAGACCGATTACAAATCGGGTTATACCCGACGAAACTTTGTCAAAGGTGACCGTTCTTTGTTCAATTTCTTTTTCGATGTCTGAATAACGGACAATAGGGCCTGCAATAAGCTGAGGGAACATACTCACATAAAGCAGAAGCCTTGCGTAATTGTGCTGACATTTTACTTCGTCTCGGTAAACATCAATTACATATGACATCGCCTGGAATGTATAAAACGAAATACCGATAGGCAAAGCGATGCTTGTTTTGAAATCTGAACCGAAAAGCGAAAAAATATTATCGGTGAAGAAATTGAGATATTTGAACACAAAAAGTGCGCCGAGGGTAATCGCCACGGAAAGAGCAAGAAACACCTTTGCCTTTTTGGTGCCCCTGTGTTTATCCACAAGCTTGCCTGCAAAAAAGTCAACAGCGGTAACAAGGAGCATCATCGCTATCCACTTAGGCTCACCCCATGCATAAAACACAAGAGATGCCGCAAGAACAACTATATTTTTAAGCTTGACATTGGGCATAAAATGCTGCGCAAGCAATGTCACAGGCAAAAACACAAACAAAAAGAACAAGCTGGAAAATACCAAATGCCAAACCTCCTTAATTTTAGTCACTCGTAATATGATAATACCTAAGGCGACAATATTCAAGTGTTTTCATCAATATTTTACAATTAAAATTTTTCCTGTTTTACTCTTGTATTCCTCATTCACAAAAGGTATAATCTACAGGAGGTGATATTTATGAAGACTTTTCTCTTTCAGGGAGATTCTATAACCGATGCCGACCGTCAGCGTGAGCGTGAAGACGGTTACAGCTTCGGCCTCGGCTACCCCAATATGGTTGTTGGTGAGCTGAGCCTGAAGCACCCCGGTGAATTCAGATTTTTTAACAAGGGTGTCAGCGGTGACAGAAGCACTACCGTGTATGATAGAATGTATACAGACATAGTTAACCTCAAGCCTGACTATATGAGCATCTTGATCGGTGTTAACGATGTGTGGCACGGCATCAGCGGTAACAACGGAGTTTCTCCTGACCGCTATGAGCAAATTATGACTATGCTTTATGAAGATATTCTCAAAAAGCTCCCCGACATAAAAATTATTGTTCTTGAGCCCTTTGTGCTCAAAGGCACCGCAACCGAAGAGCGCTGGGAGGATTTTGACACAGGTGTTAAGACAATTGCTAAAAAAGCAAAGTCTCTTGCAGAGAAATTCGGCTTCAGATTTGTTCCTTTGCAGGAAAAATTTGATGAAGTAAGCAAGAACACACCAACCGAATGGTGGCTTGCAGACGGTGTTCATCCTGCCCCCGCAGGACACAAGCTTATCGCTGACGAGCTTATCAAAGCTCTTGATTTATAAGGAGGATAATAAAATGTTTAAATTCCCTGTAGGTGTTATTGTTGATTCATTCCGTTTGCCCATTCCCGAGGCAGTAAAAAAAGCTGCAGAAGTGGGCGCTGACGGCATTCAGGTTTATGCTTCCCACGGAAA
This sequence comes from Clostridia bacterium, assembly GCA_017935265.1. Taxonomy (GTDB): domain Bacteria; phylum Bacillota; class Clostridia; order Oscillospirales; family Acutalibacteraceae; genus CAG-488. Next base: position 6,679 of record JAGBHX010000055.1, read on the forward strand.
TATGGCTCCCGAAAATATGGATGCTCAGAAAAGACGTGAGTTCAAGGCTCTTGTTGAAGAAAACGGCCTTGTAATTTCTGCCCTTTGCGGTGACCTCGGCGGCGGCGGATTCGTTCATAAAAACCAGAATCCCCACAAGGTTGAAAAATCAAAAAGAATTCTTGACATGGCAAAGGAATTGGGCACAGACATCGTTACAACACATATCGGCGTTGTTCCTGAAGACAAAAATTCAGACAGATATAAAATTATGCAGGAGGCTTGCTTTGAGCTCAGCTCATACGCTGACTCAATCGGCGCACACTTTGCAGTTGAAACAGGCCCCGAAACATCACTTATGCTCAAGGGCTTCCTTGACTCTCTCGGCTCAACAGGTGTAGGTGTTAACCTTGACCCTGCTAACCTTGTTATGGTAACAGGCGATGACCCCGTTCAGGCCGTTTATAACCTCAAGGACTACATCGTTCACACCCACGCAAAAGACGGTGTTCAGAATTTCTACGTTCACCCCGACAAGGTTTACGGTATGCCCGGCGCAGATAAAATCCTCATCGAGGGCGAGCATGTAACCGATGCCGATTCCTTTGAAGAGGTTCCTCTCGGCACAGGCAGTGTTCCCTTCCCCCAGTATCTTGCCGCACTTGATGACATCGGCTTCAAGGGCTTCCTCACCATTGAAAGAGAAGTGGGCGACAACCCTGCAAAGGACATCTCCGATGCTGTCAGCTTCCTGAGAAACATTATCGGTTAAGTTCAACATACCGCAAAAAATCCGTATCACTCGATGTGATACGGATTTTCTTTTGCCGTTATACTCTTTCAATAGTAAATGTGTATTCGTAATTTTTGCCGCTGTGCATAATGTATGGCTCACGGAGGCAAGCCATGCCGGGCATATCGCCGCCCACACCGCACTGAGCAAGGTCAACGCTGAGGGTTGTGATGTTTTTCTTCTCAAGCTCGTGAATGTGGGTTGCTTTTTCCAAATCCATAAGCTCATAGTGCCACGCATTGAATGAAAGCGGGTTTCCGCAGCCTGTGATTTTGATGCCCTTGTTATTTTCGTCGGTAACCTTGATGATTCTCACGTCTGTTCTGCAACCGTTTTCCTGCGGACGCATATATTTATGCTCCATTTCATCAACGGTCATTTTGTGAACTGCAATTCTTGCGCCGGTTTTTCTGTCGCAATAATTCTCGTGAGGCCCTCTGCCGTACCACTCAACGTTTTTATAAGCATCAGACAATGCAAACTGTGTGCCGAAGCGCACCATTTTAATAAGCCAGGGCTTACCCTTGTGGGTAATTTCAACCTTTCCGTCAGGGCTGAAGGTGTAGATTATTTTCACTCCTGCCATATAAGGCGCTGTGAAAGCGGTTGTAACGGTGACTGTTCCGTCGTTGTTTTCTTTAACTGATTTAATCTTACCCTTTGCCATTTCCGTTGCCGCCTTATAGCGGTACTTTGCGTGGAAAGGAATAACGTAAGGAACAAAGTTAAATGTGCCGATGTCGTTGTCGGTCAGTGCTCTGAAATAGTTGGGTCTCACGGGAGCCTTGAGCATTTCTGTTCCGTTATAATTAAGTGACACAAGCTTGCCCTTTTCAACAACAGCAAAGAAGTCGAGTCCGTTGATTGTAACGGTTGAATCCTTTTTGCCTACCGTAAGCTTACCCTGTGCCGGCTCGCTTGCTTTTGGTGCAGGCTGTTTGATTATATACTGGTCAAATGTGACCTCATAGCCTGCCCTCGCCCAGGGCTTGTCAACCTTATGCTTGAGTGAGAAAGTGATAATACTTTCTTTATCGTTCGGGAAATTATCAAGATTATATCCGATTTTAAGCTCTCTTTCGCTCTGGGGAGCAACGTCAAAGCCATCAAGCTCTGCCGCCTGAATCACTTCACCGTCTGCAGAAATTTCACAGCTGAGAATGTAATCCTCAAGAGTTGAGAACAGGAACTTATTTTTAACGGTGAACACACCTGTTTCAAGATCCTTGGCTTCAACCTTAACGGGAGCGTAAACCTTTTTAACCTCATAAAGGCTCGGATGAGCACTTCTGTCGGCACCGATGATTCCGTTAGCATTAAAATAGGTGTTACTGCCGGTCAAAGCGGTGATGTTGATAAAATTGTACTTTTTGCTTCTGACCTCTTTCTTTTCGAAGTCTGTGCCGTAAACCCATTTTTCGGTTCCGTCTTCCTTTATACGGAGAGCCTGGTCAACAAAGTCCCAGATATAACCGCCGCAAAGATTATCGTATTTTTCAAAATCGTCCATAAATTCCTGGAAATTGCCAAGGCTGTTTTCCATAGCGTGAGCATATTCGCAAAGAATTACGGGCTTGCCCTCATAGTCAGATTCCTTAATTGGCTTGTTATCCGCCGCAAGGGCGTTGGCAAGGTTATCAAATGCAGTGGGCTTGATTGCCTGTTTGTTGCCGAGCTTTTGCATCAAGTCCGCACCGGGATACATTCGGCTGATAACGTCGCTCTTTGTGAAGTCAAAGTCACCCTCATAATGGAACTTTCTTGTGTTATCAAGTCTGAGTGCAGCCTCCTTCATACGAAGGAAGTTTGAGCCGTCGCCTGCCTCGTTGCCGAGAGACCACATAAATACACAAGGGTGGTTTCTGTCGCGAAGGACCATTCTTTCCATTTTATCGCATACTGCACCTGTCCACCTGGGGTTGTCTCCGGGCACGTTCTTTCTGCGCACACCGTGAGTTTCCATATCACATTCATCCATAACCCACAAACCGTATTCATCGCACAAATCATAAAAATACGGGTCATCGGGATAATGGCTTGTTCTGACTGAGTTTATATTGTTGCGCTTCATAATCATAATATCCTGAATATGGCGCTCTTTGGGAACATTCCAGCCTGTATCAGGGTCAAAATCGTGACGGTTAACGCCCTTAATCATAAGAGGCACACCGTTTGCATAGATTTTTTCACCGATGAAATCAATCTGCTTGAAGCCAACCTTAATGCTCTTGGCACAAACGACCTCTCCGCCCTTTACAAGTGAAATCACGAGTGTATAGCGGTTAGGCTCTTCGCTCGACCACTGACGGGGGGACTCAACAAGCTTTTTGAAGGTGTAGGTTTTATTGTTTTCACCCTTGAGAATAAAGCCCTTGTCGCCGATTTCAATTCCGTCTTCAAGAAGCGAAACAGAAAGAATACCTGAAAAAGATTCCTGCGAATAGTTTTTGAGAAAAACATCAACAGAAATTTCGGCGTTGACAAATTCGGCATCAAAGCGTGTTTTAACAAAGAAGTCTCTTACGCAAACCTTAGGCTCTGCAAAAAGATAAACCTCTCTGTAAATACCCGACATATTCCACATATCCTGATTTTCAATGTATGTGGCATCGCTGTAACGGTAAACAGTTGCAGTTACGTTGTTGACACCCTTTCTCAAATATTTGGTAATGTCAAACTCGTGAGGAGTCATTGAGCCCTGAGAATAGCCCACAAATTCACCGTTAACATACAATTCGAGTGCAGATTTACACGCGCCGAAGTGAACAAAAATTTCTCTGTCTTCCCAGTTTTCGGGAACTTCAAAATCACGGCGGTAAATGCCCACCTCCTGACAGTCGTGGTCAATAGTGGGGATTTTATTTTTTCTTCGGCATATTGCCTTAGGGAATGTGCTTGCATAATAAACAGGCGTGCCGTAGCCGTTAAGCTGCCAGATTGAAGGCACCTGAATATTATCCCAGTCCGAAACATCATAACCGTCTGAATAATATCCCTCAGGCAGACCGTTTTTGACACCTAACTGCCAGCGGAATTTCCACGTTCCGTTAAGGGTCATTTTGTAGGGACTCTGCTCACCGTCAACCGCCGATTGCACATCGTCATACGGCATAGCAATAACGTGACCGTCCTCTTTGTTAATTTTAAAAATCTCGGGGTTTTCCCAATTATACTTCATAGAATTCTCCTATCCTAATGAAAATTCAAAAAATTCTTTGTACGCTTGGCAGAATTTATTTACTCCCTCTGCCCTGTATCTTTTGCATCCGACTGCGCAGATGCGGAAAAACTTACATTCTTTGCACTCATCGGCAAAGTGATTATCTTCAAGAAACGCTCTTGCGTTTTTGCAATTCAGAAGCTCGTTTACCGAATGTGTGTTGATGTTTCCCAATTCTTTGCCGTCAATGCAGTAAAAATCGCACGGATAAACAGTTCCGTCGCCCTCAACCACAAGCTGAATGCTGCAGCTGCCGTTCATTCCGCATTGCTCGGCAGGAAGACCGTTCAGCTTCATCAAGAGATTGTCAAAGTATCTGATTGAAACGGGCACGCCCCTTTGCCTGTCGTTAAAATAAAGGGTAAAAAGCCGTTTAAGGAAATCAGCATATTCTTCGTTATTAAGAACAGACTGTTCTGAATTTATTTCATCAATACAGGGAATATACTGCTGATAATAAAATCTGTTGCTCATATAAAAGCCGTATATCTCATCAATTTTTCGGCAAACCTCGGGAGTGACAACGGTAAGAATGTTAAATTCTATTCCCTCTTTTTGCACGGCTTTTATATTTTCAAAAACCTTTTTAAAGGTGCCGTTTCCGTCGGGAGCTTTTCGGTGAGTGTTATGCACCTTCTCAACTCCGTCAAGAGAAATTCCCAGAAGCACGTTCCTTTTTTTGAAAAAACGCAGGTAATCTTCATCTATGAGCATACCGTTGGTCTGAATTGAATAATGAGCCTTAATGCCGTAAGCATCTGCCGTTTCGGCAAAGTCTTCAAAAAAATCCACACCTGCAAGCAGAGGCTCACCGCCCTGAAAAACAAACATCGCTTCGCGGGAAAATTGGGCAACCTTTTTAATTATATTCTCTGCCGTTTCTTTTTTCATAAAGCCCAGAGATGCGTTCTTACGGTTTTGCGCCTCGTCACAGTAAAAACAGTATGAGCACCTCATATTACACATTGACGAAGCAGGCTTTATCAGAAACGAAATCATTTGTTAACTGTCCTTCTTTCAGCAAGCTCCTGCTGAATTTTCTTTTTCTTTTCGCCTGTGTAATCGTTAAAAAGCATAGGAATAATTGTGAGTGCAAAGCCGATTGCAGGAAGCAGAGTAATCATAAAGAAAAGTCCCTGCTTTGTGAATTCAGACTGCTGCTGAATAACATCGTTAATCGGCTGCTTGAAATTGGTAACAGTCAAAACAACGCTTGTTGCAAAGGTGGCAATGCCTGCACTGACCTTGCTCAGGAAGGTCTGAAACGCAAAGCAGATGCCTTCACTTCTCTTGCCTGTTTTCCATTCAATGTAGTCAACGCTGTCAGCAATAAGAGCGTATGTAATAACGTTGTAAACACCGAGAGGAATTCCCATAAATACGAAGCACACAAGAAGAACATAAATATTGGAGTAACCAAAGAACCAAAGTGCAACGTGAGAAACAATTCCGAAAAGAGATGAAAAAATGTAAATTGTTTTCAATGAAAACCTTTTTCTTAATGCCGGCAGGAAAATCATCGGCGGAATCATACCTGCACCAATGGCTACAGTCATAGCCGTAAGGAGAATATTCTGAGGAATTATTCCGCTGTCTTCAATAAGATAGTTGTAAATATAGCTTGCTGAAACGTTTGCCATAACCATTGTTGAGCCGAGAATCGCAGAAGCAACAACAATAAGCAAAACCTTGTTGTGGATTATAAGTGAAACAGTTTCTTTGAAGGTAAACTTTTCTTTTTGAACAGGTTCAACACGCTCTTTGGTGTTGAAGAAAGCAAGGCTTGAAAGTACCGCACCGAGAACTGCAAAAATAACCGCGCCGATAAAAAAGCCTTTTGTCAGGCCGAAAGCATTGTCGGCAATAAAAATCGGAAGAATAAGTGTGGGCAAAATTCCGCCTGCGGTGCTGCCAAGACGAGCGGTTGAAATAAAAGAGGTTCTTTCATTTTCGTCGGGAGTGATAACTGCGCTCAGTCCCCAGAAAGGAACGTCCTGAATTGTGAACGCAATGCCCCAGAGAATGTATGTTACGGCGGCATAAGCAACCTTGGCTGTCATCGACTGAAAATCGGGAGCAGTGAAGAGAAGAATCGTCGTGATTGCAATGGGGATTGGCGAATAAAGAAGATACGGCCTCATTTTGCCCCATTTTGAACGGGTGCGGTCAACAATGAAACCCATAAGCGGGTCATTAGCAGCATCAAAAATACGGCCTGCAAGAATTATGTATCCCGCCGCAATGGAAGAAATACCGACTGCATCGGTAAAAAACCTGAGCACAAACATTGACATCAGCGTATATATTCCGCTTCTGCCAAATGCGGCAACGGTGAAAGAAATTCGCTCCTTTGTGGTTAAATATTTCATATCAACTACCTCCTGTTTTTAACAATCGCAGGCAAAATAACGGGCTTTGATTCCCCTGCTCTTACCATTTCGGCTGTAATCAGCTTTTTCAGGTCATTTCTCACAGCCTTATAAGCTGAATCCTTTATGAGATTGTTTTTTTCATCGGGGTCCTTTTTCAGGTCATATAAATATGCTTCAAAATAAACCTTGGATTTTGATTTAAGATAACCTATTCCGGGTGATTGGATGCAGTATTTATAGTCTTTGGTTCTGATTGCTCTGCCGACCTGACCTTCGCTGATTTGCATAAAGACACATTCCTTCTCTTTGCCTTGGGCAAGGTCGTCACCCATATACTCTTCGGGAATTTTAATTCCTGCCATACTAAGGAGCGTGGGAGGAATGTCGATGAGGCTTGAAAGATTTTCAATCTCCTTGCCGCCAAGATATTCTCCGCCTCTGATAATCAGCGGTGTATGGGTTGCGCTTTCGTGGCAGGAACGCTTGTATTCAAGATTTCTTGTTTTAAAATGGCAACCGTGGTCACTTGTGTAAATTATAATTGTGTCTTCATAAATACCGAGTTCTTTAAGCCTTTTGACAAGCTGACCCACATTATAGTCAAGGCGCTGGCACGCCGACATATAATCGGGAAATTCCTTATCATAATCGCCCGACAAAAATTCAAGGTCTGAGGGAATGGGATAATCCCTGAAGCTGTCAACCGTATCGGGGTGGCCCTCAAAACGGTGTGAGGTGTTCTGATGATGGGGCTCAAGCTGAGAAACAAACATAAAAAAAGGCTTTGACTTATCGCGGTTTTCCACAAATTCAACAGCAAAGTCGTTTATGCAATCCGAACGGTAGCCGCTGAATTCAATTTTGTTTGCGTTTTCATCAAAGACGTAGCCGCCCTTACTGTCAGAGGTGAATTCAAGCACATCGGCCGCACGCCAATAATCGTAACCGCCCTGCCGAGCCTTGGGCACTGCGGTTTTTTCGCAATGAAGACCGATGTTGGGAAATCTGTCGGAGGCAAGATGCCATTTGCCGACATACGCAGTCTGATAGCCCGCATCCTTAAAATGATGAGCAATTGTTTTTGTGTCCTCAGGCAAAGCGATACCGTTGAACACGCAGCCGTTCTGCGTGGCATAAACACCCGACTGAATACACGCCCTTGCAGGTCCGCACACAGGCTGACAGGTGAAATTGTTATTAAACTTAACCCCCTCTTTTGCAAGGGTCATCAGGTTGGGAGTTACCTGCTCGTTTACGGTGTCCCACCGTTGCTGGTCGCTGAAATAAAAAATTATGTTCTTCTTCATTCTGTTCACTCACTTCTGAACATTTGTTACCCGTTCATTTTATCATATCCTGCCAAAATTATCAACAATTATTGACCCGCAAACAAAATTCTGTTATAATTCTCAAGAAAATCAACATTTAAAGGAGATTTGTATGTCATCGGTAAAAGAATATAAAGGTAAAAAAGGCTTCGAGGTTATCAAAACCACACATTTTGATATTCAGAGAAAAATCGTTGCAAATATGACCACTGAATCCTGGCAGAACATTCCCCACTCAGCAATCAATTATGAGCCTGATGTTACAGACTTTATGAATTATTATAAAGAAAACATCAAGCCCAAGGGCATTTCAGTTAACTCACTCCTTCTTAAGGTTATGGTTGAGGGTCTGAAGGCCTGCCCCGAAATGAACGGCCATATTGATTTTAACCGCCGCTTTGTTAAGGGTAAAATTGAAATATACAAAGACATCAATATTTCTATGCCTATGATTATGCCCAACGGCGCTATGATGACAATCAATATGCACAACTTTGAAAGCCGCACTCTCAAGGAAATGCAGGATTACATAGCTGACGTAAAACGCAAAATGGAAAAAACAAATATGACAGAGGCTATGTTCTCCGTTTCTATGGATAACACCCTCACTGCCTTAAAAAAAGGCAAGCTTTTGACCGTTTTCGGCAGACTCCTCGGTGCAAAAGTGGGCAAGCACAAGGTTGTTACCCTCAAGGGTAAAGAGAAAAAAGAATATAACAAAATTTCTAAAAATGACAGAATAGTTAAGGACGACATCGAACAGGGCACAATCACCATTACCAGCACCGGCTCTGTTTACAACAAGGGTGCTTATTGCGGCACCACCCTCATTGAGGTTATTCCGCCGCAGATTACAGCTATCGGCATCGGCTCATTTTCTGACAAGCCGGGTGTTGTTGTAAACGAAAACGGAGAAAAGGTTGTAGCGGTGAGAAATTATCTTCCCATTCTTCTTGCCTTCGACCACAGAGCTCTTGACTTTGGCGAAATGGAACCGTTCCTTCGCAGACTTGATGACATTTTTGCCCACCCCGAGCAAATGGAAAACTGGTAAACGCTCAACGCCGTGTAAAGCTTTTTGCTTTACACGGTTTTTTGTTTATATCTAAAAAATAATTGCAAATTCCTCTTTAATGTTATATACTAAAAGCAGTAACCTTAGGAGGTACATTTATGAAGAAAAAACTTGCGATTTTTGCCGCAGTTGCCGCGGCAGGCGCTTATTTAATCAAGAAAAAGCAATCCCCTGTTGAAACAGCGAAAAAGCTTTCAAAATACGTTAAGCCCAACAATCAGAAGGGCGAGCCTTATAATAACGGTGTTGCTCTCACTCCCCCTATGGGCTGGTCAAGCTGGAACACCTTTGGCAGAGGTATTACCGAAGAGGTCATTTACGAAACTGCCAAGGCTATGAAAGAAAGCGGACTTCTTGATGCAGGGTATAAATATGTCAACATTGACGACTGCTGGCAGTCTGCAATGAGAACAGCCGACGGCGAACTGCAGCACGACCCGGTAAGCTTCCCTTCGGGCATTAAGGCCCTTGTTGAAAAAATCAACGACCTTGGTATCAAGGTGGGTATTTATTCCTCAAACGGCACTCTCACCTGTGAAGATTTGCCCGCAAGCCTCGGTCACGAGCTTCAGGATGCGCGCACCTTCGCAAACTGGGGAATTGAATATTTTAAATACGATTTCTGCCACAAGGTTTATATTTCACGTGTAGCTCCGCAGATTGAAAAGTTTTCAATCAAAAACAGCTCTATGGAAAAGGAGGCTGTTTATTATGCAGGCGATGCCGTGCTTGACGGAGAGGCAAAAATCCTCAAAGACGGTAACCTTATGAGCGGTGAATATCTCACAGGCCTTTCCGACAATGCAGGTGTTGCAACCTTCACAAACGTCAACGCTCCCGAAGACGGTGAATATATCCTCACTCTTTACATCCGCAAAAGAAGCAAGGTTGCAAAGCACCTTGAGCTTGACATCAACGGCGGTAAGCATTATGACATTGATATTCCCGAAACCAATATTCACCCGCTGGGCAAGCATCACGTTGCAGTTGAGCTGAAAAAGGGTGATAACATCATCAGAATGTATAACCCCGTTGCATCTGTTATGGACAGCTCTGCAATTCAATACAAAAAAATGGGTCAGTGCCTCAAGCAGGCTGCTCAGGAGGTTGCCGAAAAGAACGGCACCGAAGTGAAGCCCATTGTTTATTCAATCTGCGAATGGGGCTTCAATATGCCTTGGAACTGGGGCAACAGTGCAGGCAATCTCTGGCGCACAACCCCCGACATCAAAGCGGTTTGGCCGTCAATTATGGCTATTTACGAGGTTAACGTTAACCTTTGGAAGCACGCAGGCCCCGGCGGCTGGAACGACCCTGATATGCTTGAAGTTGGCAACGGCAACCTGACCTTTGAAGAAAACAAGAGCCACTTTGCCCTGTGGTGTATGATGGCGGCTCCCCTTATTCTCGGCAACGACGTCAGACATTTTGTTTTCCCCGACGGCACAGCCGACAAGGACGACAAAATTCTCAGACTTCTGACCAACAAAAAGCTCATTGCTATCAACCAGGACAAGCTCGGCCTTCAGGCAAGACGTATCAAAGCTTCACCAACAGGTGACATTCTTGTTAAACCCCTTGAAAACGGTGACGTTGCCGTTTGCTTCTTTAACAAATCAAATGAAGAAAAGCTCTTCATTTTAACAATGAAAGAGCTTCTTGAAAAAGATTTTGTTTCTCTTGAAAGAAAAGCAGAATACAAGGTTGAAAATATCTGGGAAGAAAATGAATTTGATGTTGACCACTCAATTGCAGAAAGTGTTGCCCCCCACGGCACAGCAGTTTTTATAATTAAGAAGTAAAGTATTTTTCAATAATCTCCACAATCTTAAAACGAGGTTCAAACTTTGGGTTTCGGCTCACAAGTTTGGCCTCTTTTTCATTGAGCACATCATCAATTTCCGTTTTTACCACGGCAGCAGGCAGACAAAGAGTTGGAAACATCACGCACCACCAGTTTTTGCCCTGCCCCTCGTCAATCACCACTCTGACGGCAAGATACTTCCCCGCAGGGAGTGTAACGTTTTCATAAGTCCTGGTTGCAAAAAACTCGCGGGAAAGGGTCACTTTTACATCATAATCAAAACCGTTTTCTTTGACAATATTCTCCGCGGTATGTTCAATTTTTTCAAGCTCGGGTGTCAGCTTTCGGACAGCATTGCTCACGTTAACGCTTCCGTCAAAAATTTCTGCCCCTGCCGCCAAAACTCCGTCACGAACCTTCAGCTTGAGCTGTTGATCCGCTTCACAGTCCGAAGCGGCAATGACGTGAAGACGCAGAACCTCGCGCCTAATGTTATCACAGGTTACGGCAAAGCCGCCAATGCTCACAACAAGGCTCAGCACCACGCCCAATGCAACAGAAACAGCAATTTTCCTCGATAATTTCAAAATAAATTCCCCCTTACTTGCTTGAAGTATGGGGGAATATTTTATGTTTTATTCATAAATTTTCAAAATCATTGAAGCTTTTTCTTTAACGGCCTTTTTAAGCTCGTGAGGGCTGACTACCTCCATACGCTCACCGAACTGCATAATCCACGAAACAAGTCCGTCGCTGAGTTCAACGTTTGCCTTTGCAATAAAATGATTGTCGCCGTCAATTTTAATGGGCACGTCTTCGCCGAAGCGCTCCAGAATTTCTTCAATAATATCGTTTGAACAGCGAAGCAGAACGTTTCCGCTTTCACCGCTGAACATATTAAAAAGTCTGTTGGAATAATCTGCCGAGTCAAACTTTTCGGTGTATTTTGATACAGCCGAAAAATGCCTGCATCTGATACCCGTGATGTGAATATTGCTTATTCTGTCAAGCCTTACGTGCATCAGGTTTGAATACTTGGGGTTGTTGCAAACCAGATAGTAATGGTCGTTTGACCATATAAGGGCATAGGGATTTACGGTAAAGGTTTTGCTTTCCATCCGACGGACATAACGCTTCTGGAGCATTCTTTTGGAATAATCAAACTGCACCTGAACTCTTTTTTCAATAGCCTTGTGCAAAGTGCTGATTACTTCATATAGCTCCTCGTTGTTACACTTGACAGAGGAATTAACATACACCTGCTCGCGCAGTCTTTCCTCCTGACCCTCGCTGGCAAGAGAACCGATTTTATACACCAAAGACTTAGTTTTCTTGGGTGAAATAAACTTTGCCGCCAGCACCGCATCGGTCAGAAGGCGCACCTCCGCCATCTCAAACTTACGGTCCTTGAGGTAATACCCTCTTTTGGGTGCACGGACATTCACAATGTCAAGCCCGTATTCCCTGAGGGCATCAATGTCACCGTAAATCGCTTTGCGCTCAACCTTTACGCCATAATCTTCAAAAAGAATGTCGCACAAATCCTCTGCGCTGAAAACATTGTTTTCATCAGAGCGTCTTGTAAAAATATCGTGCAGAAATAAAATTCTGACCTTCTGAGTATCTTTTCCCATAGCTTAATATTTAAGCTGAGAGTTAATCTCTCTTGCTACGTCGGCATCAATTTTGAGAATTTCACGGTCGTAAGTAAGAAGTCCGTTAACCTCAAACTCAACGTCGCTCACCTGAGTATAAACCGTTGCACAAAGTCCGCGCTTAACAAGAGGAATAATCTGCTTTTCAAACATTCTCTTGTATGCGGCTGTGTATTTTGCAGGGTCGGTGTAGTTGATGTTGTAGCCGAAGCTCTTTCTTTCATCGTACTGATGACCTTCAATTTTGTAGCTCAATCCGCCGAATTCGCTCAGAACAAAGGGTCTGCCGTCAAGACGGGGCATTGTAACGGGAACAACGTATCTGTGAACGCTCTTGAGGTCCGGGCCCTTCTGGTCGTGCCAACCGCTGGCATGGTCCACAATTCGGCTGGGGTCATAAGCCTTGATTTCTGTGCCGATGCGTTTTGCATCAAACTGACCCCACGCTTCGTTAAAGGGAACCCAACAGCCGATGCAAGGATAGTTGTAGAGGTTGTCAATCATACGGTACATCTCGTCTTCAAACTCATCGCGGAAATATTTATCACTTCTGCCAAACCAGGAATAATGGCTGTCGGAAATGTTTGTGATTGTGATATTGGGAAGTCCTCCGACAATAATCATAGGAAGGTTCTGAACACCGCTTACCATATCCTGCCACACAATCATTCCCAGACGGTCACAGTGATAATACCAGCGTGCAGGTTCAACCTTAATATGCTTTCTGAGCATATTGAAGCCAAGGTCCTTCATTGTCTGAATGTCATAAATCATAGCCTCATCGGTGGGAGGAGTAAGTCCGCCGTCAACCCAATAGCCCTGGTCAAGAAGACCGCGCTGGAAATAAGGCTCGTTGTTGAGCATAATACGGGGAAGACCTGCCTTATCCTTACCGATTGAGAACTTTCTCATACCGAAGTAGCTCTCAACGCTGTCAAGCTCAGCGTTGTTTTTATCAATAACCCTGACAGTCAAATCATAAAGGAAGGGATTTTCGGGGCTCCAAAGAATTGCATCGTCAACAGGGATGTTTTCATCAGCAGAAATTCTGCCGTTAAAAATAATAAGGTCACCCTTTTTAACGGTTGCATGCAAATCAGCCTCACCGTTTAATACTGTTTTAACGTTGATTGTGCCTGCATCAATATCAGGAAGAAGCTTTAATTTTTCAATATACACTTCGTTGACAGGCTCAAGCCAAACCGTCTGCCAGATACCTGTGGTTGCAGTGTACCAGAAGCCGTGGGACTTGGAGGCCTGCTTGCCTCTTGGCTGTGAGGACTCGTCTGTGGGGTCAAACACGCGAAGATTAAGGGTGTTTTCGCCGTCAACGAGATAATCTGTAATATCAAAGCTGAACGGGTCATATCCGCCCGTGTGCTCACCAATCTGAGTGCCGTTGATATAAACGCGGCACTGCCAGTCAACAGCACCAAAGTTAAGGCGCACTCTTTTGCCCTCAAAGCAGGGGTCGAGAGTGAACTTCTTTTCGTACCAGAGCAAATTCTCCTTGCTTACTCTTTTAGCAACGCCTGAAAGGTCGCTTTCAACCGCAAAGGGAACAAGAATTTCACCGTCAAATTTTGAAGGGATTTTATCGGTATGACCTGTAATGGCATAGTTAAAAATGCCGTTGAGGTTCTGCCAATCCTTTCTCACAAGCTGAGGACGGGGATATTCCTGCAAAGGAGTTTTTGTTACTTTATCAAACCAACGAGTTTTCATACAATCATCCTTTCTGATTAACATATCTATTTTAAACCAAAATCACGAAAAAGTCCATAGGAAAAACACATATAGACCTTTTATCAACAAAAATAAAAATTTTTCAAAATTTCAACACTTTTGCTTCAGAATGTGCTATAATGCTAATTGTGAAATTAAAAACCACTTCCGAAGGAGAGATTGTTGTGAAAAAAATATTATGTTTGATTCTCACAATTGCAATTACTCTGAGCAGCTTTTGCTTTGCATCTGTTTCTTCAGGCATAGTTGCTCACGCTAAGGGCTTTGAAACCGAAAACGGTGTTCAGGTTACAATGGCTCCTTTTCTCTACAAATCAACTCTTTATCAGATGGAATTCCCCAGCCATCAGTCCTACGAAATCAAGGATAAAAGCGTTGAGGGTGATTACGCTGTTTCCCGTGAGCTCAACGACCTTTCATACACCTTCACCTTCCCTGCCGGAACAACCGAAATTGAATGTATGCTATCTCTCAACGGAGAAACAAATTGGCGAGGTTTTTCCGTAAACTCAACCGAAAACCCGTCTTACTGGGAAAAGGACGAGAACGGAAACGCAGACCTCACCAAGCCCTTGACCTTCAGGCGCAATGAAGTAACCGCTGAGCGCGACGAATACGGAGTTTTATACAGAGATTATCTCAAAGACAAAGATGTTAAAGGCTTCAGAGATAATGATAAAATTTATTGGAGACTTCGCTATGTGTGTAACGAAGAGACTGTGACTGATTATTTTGACATCAGGCTCTACGATTATGATAACGCCGAAAAGCACACCGTAAAAACGGTCAACTTCAATGTTGCCGGTCTGCCCTTTGCGGCTCTCAAGGGTGAAAACGTGATTGCCAATCAAAAAGTTGCAGGCAAATATCTTTCAAGCAACGATTTTGATATTGTTGCCGTTCAGGAGGATTTCGGCTATCACAGGCATCTTGCCGAAAGTCTGTCAGGTTTTACCCACAGCACCAATTACACAGGCGGAATTCCCGGCGGTGACGGACTTAATATATTCACCAAAGGCAAAGCCGTTTACAACGAAACAAGGGTTGCGTGGAACGAGGCCAGCGGCATTCTCTCAGACGGCTCAGACGCACTCACTCCGAAAGGATTTGTATATTCCGTTATCGACGTCGGCAACGGAATTTATGTGGATTTTTATAACTTGCACGCAGATGCCTACGGCGGTGAGGGTTCAATTGCCGCAAGGACAAGCCAATACAAACAGCTTGCCGAGTTTATTAAGGCACGCTCTGCCGAAAATGACAGACCCGTAATTGTAACGGGCGATTTCAACAATTATATGCATACCCACGAGGACGACGGTGCACTTTATAAAACTCTTTATCTCGAATGCGGCCTTAAAGATGCGTGGATAGAATATCACAATGACGGCGACTATTTTAATCTGTATAAATGGCATATATCAGGTCTTCCAGCCTGGGGTAACTGGGACTCGGTTGAAAGATTTATGTATAAGCCCGGTGGCGGTGTAGATGTTGTTGTAAGCGATTTCAGATACACCGAGGTTTGTGATGACAGCGGAAAGGTGGTATCTGACCACTCCGCGGCAGAATGTGATTTTACATTTATCAAAACCGAAGATTTTACCGAAAATACACAAGAGCTCCGCACAGCAGAGAAAAGGAACAACTTTCTTCATCAGGTTGAATGGTTTTTCAGGGCATTGTTTATGGTGCTTTCAGACCTCCGCAACCTTCCCGAATTGCTCAAGGAATTATAATAACCTAACAACAAAAGCCTCGTCTTACGACGAGGCTTTCTGCTTGGTGCGGGTAACAGGGGTCGAACCTGCACGCTGTGAGGCACAAGATCCTAAATCTTGCGTGTCTGCCAATTCCACCATACCCGCATGGATATCAACTGTGTTATTATAACACAAATTCTGATAAATTCAAGTGCAATAATATTGATTTTAATTTCTCAGGTTGTTATAATTTTAAAAAACGGTTTGAGGTGGATTATGAATTTCAGAGATTTTTTTAACGAAAACGAAAAGCCGCTGGACACTCTCATTGACGGTTGCGGCTTCTGCTCAATATTCAGAACGGTTGCCTGCGTTGGCGACAGCCTTTCTTCCGGTGAATTTGAGCACAAGTGGCGTGAGGACCGTCACCTGTATCTTGATATGTTTGAATATTCGTGGGGGCAGTTTATGGCACGAGCCATGGGCAGCACCGTTTATAACTTTTCACGCGGCGGTATGACCGCCAGCGAATATCTTGACTCCTTTGCCGAAGAAAACGGCTTTTGGGACGAAGAAAAGGCTTGCCAGGCGTACATAATTGCCCTCGGAGTCAACGATGTTATGAACCGAGGTGACGAGGTTGGCTCCGTTGATGACATTAAAGAAAATTACCGTGACAATGCCCGCACCTTTGCAGGTTATTACGGCGCAATTATTCAGCGGTACAAAGAAATTCAGCCCAACGCAAAGTTCTTTTTGATGACTATGCCCCACGATATTAAATACCGTCCTGAAGAAAAGAAGGAAGCGGTTGCAAATCTTATTTACGACATTGCAGAAAAATTTGATAACTGCTACGTGCTCGATTTTTACAAATACGCTCCCTGCTACGATGAGCTTTTTGTTGAAAAATTTATGCTTTTCGGTCATCTTAACCCCTGCGGATATGCCCTGACTGCAAAAATGGTTATGAGCTACATCGACTACATTATCCGCCACAATATCAAGGATTTTAATTACGTCGGCTTCATCGGCAAAGAACACCTTATGGAGGAAAGCCTTTATGATTAAATATGATATTAAAGATATGCCGCTTTCAGTTCACGGCGCCCCTTTCTGGAAAGAAGAAAAAACCTTGCGCCGCCTTCCCCGGGAGCTTATGGAGGAACTGCCTCATCTTTCATTTTTTGGCAGAAGATGCCCCGGAGCAAGAGTGCGGTTTAAAACAGATTCAAAAAACATCCGAATCCGGTTTGAATTTGAAAAAGCCGATCCTGATGCAGGTATGTCGATGTTTGCCTGCCTTGCGGCGAATGTACTCATCGGCGATGAAAAATACGGAGAATTTTTAGGTATAATCTGCCCCCCGCATTGCGGTGAAACCGTTGCAGACGGAATTCTCGAAAAAAGCGGAAATATGGACAGCGTTACCATTCATCTGCCAAGAAACGAAGTTATCAAAAGCTTTGAAATTTACATTGACGAGGGCGCACAAATTCTGCCGCCCGACCCTTATAAATATGAAAAGCCTGTTGTTTTTTACGGTTCTTCTATCACTGAGGGCGGTTGCTGCTGTAACATTATCAACGCTTATGCCTCAATTCTTTCCCGACACCTCAGCTTTGATTATATCAACCTGGGCTTTTCGGGCAACGCAAAGGGCGAACCGCAGATGGCCGAGTTTATCAAAGGGCTTGATATGAGCGTTTTTGTGTATGACTATGACCACAATGCCTACTCTCCCGAGCTCCTCAAAGCAACCCACGAGCCGTTTTTCAAGGTTATCCGCAAGGCTAACCCCGACCTGCCCGTGATTATGATGACACGACCCAAGAACAATTACACCCAAGAGGAAAAACAGCGCAGAGAAATTGTAAAATCAACTTACCTCAACGCTGTGGAATCAGGGGATAAAAACGTATGTTTTATTGACGGCGAAACATTTTTCGGAAAAGCTGACGGAAACTCCTGTCTTATCGACGGATTGCATCCAAATGATTTAGGATTCCACCGTATGGCAGAAAAAATTGAGCCGTTGCTGAAAGAAATATTGGAAAGATAGCAAAAACGGATTGCCCCGCGGCAATCCGTTAATTTATTTTATAATTCCACCGCCGAGGACAGTATCACCGTCATAAAAAACAACGCTCTGGCCGGGGGTAATGGCTCTTTGCGGAATATCGAAAACGACCTTAACATCGCCGTTTTCCAAAGGATGTATTGTGGCATCAGTTTCTTTTTGCTTATAGCGCACCTTTGCTTTCACTTTTAACGGCTCGGTCAGATTTTCGATGCTTATAAAATTGACGTCCGTTGCTTCAAGGGTATCAAGGAACAAATCATCATTACTGCCGAGAATCACCTTGTTATTTTCGGCATCCTTTTTAAGCACATAATACGGTGCAGGGGCGGCAATTCCAAGTCCCTTTCGCTGACCGATTGTGTAATTGATAAGCCCCTTATGCTCGGCAATAAACTCCCCCGCTTTATTGACAAATTCACCCTTCGGGAATTTTTCACCGCACCAACGCTCAATAAACGCGGCATATTCGCCGTCGGGCACAAAGCAGATATCCTGACTGTCGTGCTTGTCGGCATTTTCGAAGCCTGCTTTTCTCGCGGCATTTCGGGCCTCCTCTTTTGAAAGACTACCCAGGGGCAAAAGCACACGGCTGAGCTGACCTTGTGAAAGAGTCCAAAGCATATAGCTTTGGTCTTTTGTTTCATCGTCGGCTTTTTTTACAACATATCGGTTGATTTTTTTATCAAATTCAACCTTTGCGTAGTGGCCCGTTGCAATATAATCAAAGCCCAGCTCATCGGCCTTTTTAATAAACGAACCGAATTTAATATGCTTATTGCAGACGATACAGGGGTTCGGTGTAAGACCGTTTTTATACGCTTCAACAAAGTCGGTGATTACACTTTTTTTGAAATCCTCGCTTAATTCAAGCACGTAAAACGGCATACCGAGGCTTTGGGCAACACTCCTTGCGTCCTGAACATCCTCAGGCTTTCCGCTGCCTTCGTCACCGAAAAGGGACATAATTGCCCCTGCCGCCTCATAGCCTTGGGATTTTATTATATCTGCCGCAACGGAGGAATCCACTCCCCCGCTCATAGCAATGAGAACTTTTTTCATTTCAGTCACCTAAAAAATACGGGACGAAGCAAGTCGTCCCTTAGTGTCTTAATTATCCGCAATGATCACAATTTTCGCATCCGCCTGAGCATGAGCCGAAAATCGCAGGGTCAAGCTCTATTCCGTTTTTGGTGTAATAATCGGCAATAGCGGCTTTAACAGCTTCTTCTGCAAGCACTGAGCAGTGAATTTTTGCAGGGGGAAGTCCGTCAAGAGCTTCAACAACGGCTTTGTTGCTGAGTTCAAGTGCATCCTCAACCTTCTGACCCTTGATGAGCTCTGTTGCCATTGAGCTTGTTGCAATGGCAGAAGCACAACCGAAGGTGTTGAACTTAACGTCGGAAATTATTCCGTCATTGATTTTGAGATATATTTTCATAATGTCGCCGCATTTTGCATTGCCTACTTCGCCAACGCCGTCTGCGTCATCCATTTTGCCGAGGTTTCTCGGATTTTCAAAATGGTCCATAACTTTTTTACTGTAAGCCATTTTCGCTTTCCTCCTTCATAATGCGCTCCCATACGGGGGACATATCACGCAATCTGTTAACCACCTTGGGCAACTCTTCAATGATATAATCTGCTTCTTCCTCTGTGTTGAATTCACTCAATGAAATTCTCAGCGAGCCGTGAGCAATTTCGTGAGGAAGACCGAGAGCAAGAAGTACGTGGCTGGGGTCAAGTGAGCCCGATGTGCAGGCTGAGCCTGATGAGCCGCAGATTCCTTTTAAATCAAGATACAAAAGAAGTGACTCACCCTCAATACCCTCAAAGCAGAAGCTTACGTTGCCGGGAAGTCGCGCATCCCTGCCGCCGTTGAGCCTTGCACGGGGAACGGTGGGAAGAATACCGTCAATGATTTTATCTCTCAAGGAGCTGATATATGCTGAATTTTTGTCAAGCTCTGCACAGGCTTTTTTGAGCGCAGCAGCCATACCTGCAAGAGCAGGAATATTTTCAGTGCCGGGTCGCTTATTCTTTTCCTGTGCGCCGCCCTGCATAATGCCCATAAGTGAAATTCCCTTTTTGCAATAGAGGGCACCTACACCCTTTGGGCCGTGGAACTTGTGACCCGAAAGGGAGAGCATATCAATGTTCTGCTCTGCTACGTCAATTTTAACGTGACCCACAGCCTGAACAGCATCGGTGTGGAACAGCACGCCCTTATCACGGCAAACCTGACCGATTTCTTTAACCGGCTGGATTGTGCCGATTTCATTGTTAGCATACATAATTGTAACAAGGCAGGTCTCGTCTTTAATAGCATTTCTGACCTGCTCGGGGGTAACATAACCGTCTTCACTCACTTCAAGATACGTTACCTCGAAGCCTTCTTTTTCAAGCTTTTTGAGGGTGTGAAGAACTGCGTGATGCTCAAAAGCGGTTGAAATAATATGATTTTTATTTTTGCGGCTGCCCAACCTTGCGGCATTGCGGATTGCCCAGTTGTCTGCCTCTGTTCCGCCTGAGGTGAAATAAATTTCATTCACATCGGCATTGAGGCAATCAGCAACATCCTGCCTTGCGGCAAAAAGCACTTCGGCAGCCTCCTGACCGATGTGGTGGAGGCTTGAAGCGTTACCGTAAGCTGAGGACATACACTCCACCATAGCCTTGACTGCTTCATCGCACATTGCGGTGGTGGCCGCATTATCTACATAAACTGTTTTCATTATGATAATCGCCTGACTTTCATTTTCCTATCTCTATGGTAGGTATTATACAACACATAACTACCCGATTCAATAGTTAACAATATAGAAAAGGCCGTATCGGGTAATATGTTTTTTGTTAGTCTTTCCTAATTTTTGCAACAAGAGATATACTCTGCTCAATATCTTCAACGCCGAACACCGTCTGACCGTTCAACTGCCAGCCTTCAAAGTGGTAGCCGTCATCACAGTAAGCGCCCGCATTGGGCATATCGGCCGAGTCAAGAGTTGAGCCGACGGGAACGCGCACAGTGTCGATAACCTCACCGTCGGGAAGACGGAAATAAACATTGCAGTCCGTTCTGTTGCGAAGCACAATTTTTGATGCCGTCACCTGTGCAGGGTAGGTTTCCCTAACCTTGCCGTCATATGTTACCGTGGCATTCTTGAAGTTTGCCACATCATCATCTTTGATTTTATTGCCTTTGGCATCAACCAATTCCACATTGTCAAAGCTTACCACAACTCTGTCAGCAGATTTTGCAACCTCGCTGTCTTTGTCAACATTCAAGGTTACACTCACACCTGCAACGGCAAAAATTTCAGCGTCAAAGGTGTATTCTTTTTCTTTCTCTGTGGTGCTTTCGGTAGTGCTATCCTCTGTTTTATCACTGACTGCAGTACCGCTGTGGGTATGGCTGTTACCCGACTGGGCAGAAGAGGTGGTTGAAGTAACGGATGGCTCTGCAGCATCATCGGTGTCCATTTTTTCATTGACATACATAACACCGACAGCACCCGCAACAGCAAGAGCCGCAAAAGCAGCAACAAACTTTTTCATAGTCTAATCCTCTTTAGTTTTCCTTAGAAACCTGACGAATATACGATTTGAAGAATGATACACCGTCTTTAAGCACGGAAATGGGGCAACGCTCATTTGTGCCGTGAGAGGTGGCAATAATGTCAACAGAAAGGTTGAAGGGAGCAAAACGAAGAACGTTTTCACTGATTGCTTCATAGAAATAAGCGTCTGTTCCGCCCATAACAAGGTAAGGAACAACAGCAACAGCCTTGTCTGTATACATTGAGCCTGCAACTGTTTCAATAGCGTTGAAGGCTCTTGAATCTGTGGGTGAAAATCTTGAAGGCTCTTTTGCTCTGAGGCATTCGATTTCTGCGTCCTTATATCTGATTACCTTGCGCAGATGCTCTTCAACATCTTTTGATGTTTCACCGAAAATGGGACGGAAGTTAACGGTTGTGCTGGCTCTCTGGGGAAGAACGTTGGGAGCAGGGCTGCCCTCACACATTGTAACGGCAGTTACCGTGCGCACAAGGCAGGCGAGGAAAGGAATTCTCTTGCCGAGGAATTTAATCAGCGGACCGAACATTTTATAGTTGCACATAAGCATACGTGCAGGGAAGGATGCTGTTCTGCCCACACGCTCAAGAAGAGTGTAGATAAAGGGAAGAAGCTTGATTTTGAACTGATTGTTTTCAATGTCAAGAATTGTGTTGGCAAGCTTACCGAGGCCGTTGTGGTCGGGGGCCTGTGAAGAATGGCCGCCCTTATCGGTAACAGTAATCTTGAAATCGCAATAGCCTTTTTCGGCCATACCGATAGCAAGGATATTTGTTTTAATTATGCCTTTGAGGTCAACAGAGATAATTGCACCGCCCTCGTCAAGAGCACTGTCGAGGTGAATGCCTCTGCTTTTAAGTGTTTCAACAATGGCACTTGCGCCGGGGTCCTGAGCGCAAACAACCTCTTCGTTATGGCCGAAGCAGAGGTAAACATCTCTTTCGGGGCGGAAGCCCTCTTCAAGAAGAGTTTCAACTGCCTCCATAACGCAGATAAGGTGGTTTTTCATATCAACAGTTCCGCGGCCCCAGATGTATTCACCGTCGTTATAGCCTTCAAAGGGATCGTGCTTCCAGTCACCCTCTGTGCCTGCAGTAACGGGAACAACGTCCTGATGTGCAAGAAGTGCCATAGGCTCAAGGTCGGGGTTTTCGCCCTCCCATCTGAACACAAGGCTTGCGGCAGAAATAACCTCTTTTTTGAGGTTTTTATGAATCAAGGGGTATGCTTCTTCAAGAAAAGCGTGGAACTTCTCAAACTCTGACCAATCAGTCAATGTGGGGTCATCGTGTGAAACGGTTTTGCACTGAATGGCTTTTGAAAGGTTTTTCTGAACACGCTCAAAGTCAACCTTTTCTTCAGCAACTTCGGGGCGCTCTTTCTTTTCGGGAACGAATTTTGCGGCTCTGATTGCAGTAATAATAATCAAAAGTGCAATCACAGCGAGAACAATATACAATACTTCCATAATCTTACTCCTTTTGTTAACATTTTAACTAATCTATTATACACTTATGTTCATAATAAATCAAGGTTAAATTAAAATCCGAACAGGCTCATCTGTGCACTTTCGGGCAAGCCCTTTAATGCGCCTGCATTTCTGAGAGTTTCAATAACAGACTTGCTGACACCTGCGCGTTGCTGAAGCTCCTCAATTGAAGCAAACTCGCCCTGACCGTCATTCCTTGCTTCGGCAAGGGCTTTGGCGGCGCTTTCACCCGTGCCTGCCATTGACAGGAACGGAAGTCGGATTTTGCCGTCTTCAATTTTGTAAACGGATGCTTCTGATTTGTAGATGTCAACGGGAAGAAATTCAACTCCGCGTGCCATCATTTCATTAACAACCTGCATTGCAACATACATATTTTCTTCCTTGGCTGTGGCTTCATTGCCCTTTGCCTTGATTTCGTCCATAACGGCTTTAACAGCCTTTCTGCCGTTCATAATTGCAACGGTGTCAAGGTCTTCACCGCGGACGGTCATATACGTTGCATAATACTCCTTGGGATAGTAAATCTTATACCACGCAAGGCGCATTGCGGCAATAACATAGGCCGCGGCGTGAGCCTTGGGGAACATATATTTGATTTTCATACAGGAGTCAATATACCATTGGGGAACACCGTGCTCTTTCATAGCGTTGAAATGAACATCGGTCAGCAGCTTCGTGGCATTACCCTTACGGACAATTTCCATAATTTTAAATGCCATATCCGGTTCAAGACCCTTGTGCATAAGGTAAACCATAATGCTGTCACGGGTACCGATAACGTCAGAAATGGTACAGGTTCCGTTTTTAATCAAATCCTGAGCGTTGCCCAGCCAAACGTCAGTACCGTGGGAAAGACCTGAAATCTGAAGCATATCGGAAAAATTCTTTGGCTTTGCGTCAAGAAGCATCTGACGGACAAACGGTGTGCCAAGCTCGGGGAGTGACAGTGTTCCCGTTTCGCAGTCAATTTCTTCTGCCGTTACACCCAAAGGCTCGGGAGTAGTGAGAAGCCGATACACCTTCGGGTCACAGACATCGGCATCCATAACCGAAATTCCCGTTGCATCTTCAAGATGTTTATAAATCGTGGGCACATCGTGACCAAGGTTATCAAGCTTGAGAATTGTATCGTGCAAAGCGTGGAAATCAAAGTGGGTCGTGCGAAGTCCCTTATCCGCATCGTCTGCCGGGTGCTGAATGGGAGTGAAGTCCTCGGCCTCCATATCACCGGGAACAACAACCATACCGCCCGGGTGCTGACCTGTTGTTCTCTTAACACCCACACAGCCTCTGGTGAGTCTGTCTTCTTCTGCGCGGTGAAGGGTCTTGCCCTTATCATCAAGCCATTTTTTAACAAAGCCGTAAGCTGTTTTGTCGGCAAGAGTACCGATTGTGCCCGCCTTGAAGGTGTGAGTAATTCCGAAAAGAGTTTCGGTGTAGCGGTGAGCGTAAAACTGATATTCACCGCTGAAGTTAAGGTCGATATCGGGCTGCTTGTCACCCTTGAAGCCAAGGAAGGTTTCAAAGGGAATATCGTGACCCTCACGAATCATAAGCACGTCACAGGCGGGGCAATTCTTTGGCGGCAGGTCGAAGCCTGAGCCTACACTGCCGTCGGTGAAAAACTCACTGTGCTTGCATTTGGGGCAAACATAGTGTGGCGGCAAGGGGTTAACCTCAGAAATACCTGCCGCGTGAGCAACGAAGGACGAGCCTACACTTCCTCGTGAGCCAACATAGTAGCCGTGCTCTTCGGAGTTGTGAACCAGCTTCTGTGCAATCATATAAAGAACACCGAAGCCGTTGGAAATGATTGATTTCAGCTCTTTGTCAAGTCGGTTGCTGATAAGCTCAGGCAACGGGTCGCCGTACTGAGCCTTTGTTCTGCGCCAGCAGATTTCCGTCAGCTCTTCGTCTGCGCCCTCAATCGACGGCGGAAATGTTCCGTAAGGAATCGGGCGGATTCTTTCGCACATATCTGCAATTTTGTTGGGGTTGGTGATAACCACTTCTTTTGCAGTTTCTTCTCCCAGGTAAGAAAATTCATCAAGCATTTCCTGAGTTGTGCGCAAGAACAGGGGCGCTTGCTGTGAAGCATCCTGGAAGCCCTGACCGGCCATAAGTATTTCACGGAAAATTGCATCGCCTTTATCAAGAAAATGAACGTCGCCCGTCGCAACAACAGGCTTGCCCAATTTATCGGCAATGGCAATAATTTTGCGGTTAATTTTTTCAATATCGGCAACACTCGTTATGTCAGCATATTCTTCACGCTGACTTCTTATCATAAAGTCATTGTTGCCGTTTGGCTGAATTTCAAGATAATCATAAAACTCAGCAATTTCCATTATTCTTTCTTCGCTTTCGCCAAAGACAATGGCTCTGTAAAGCTCGCCTGCCTCACAGGCACTGCCCACAAGAATACCCTCGCGGTGCTCCATGAGCATACTTTTGGGGATTCGGGGCCGTCTTTTGTAAAACTGCAAATTAGATGCAGTTATAAGCTTATAAAGATTTTTAAGTCCTACATTGTTTTTGGCAATGAGAATCTGATGATACGTGTTTTTGATTTCTTTGGGGTCAATCCCCTCTTCTTTTGTGTCGTCAACAAAATAACCCTCCATACCGTAGAGGATTTTGATGCCTGCCTTGTCGGCCGTGTTCATTGCCTCGGGAAAAGCCTGAACAACGCCGTGGTCGGTTATGGCGATAGCCTTGTGTCCCCACTTTGCCGCACGGGACACCAAATCTTTAGCGCTTGTCATACCGTCCATTGACGACATATTGGTATGAAGATGAAGCTCAACACGCTTTTCCGGGGCGTCATCTTTTCTCGTTTCCAGCTTATCAATGAGAGTGACCGCCTTGGTGTCAATAACATAACAGCGCATATACGGGTCGTGGGTAACAAAGCCGCGAAGAAGAACTGTTACACCGTCCTTCATCTTTTCAATGAGCTCTTTGCAAATTGCTTTTTCACCAAAAATCTTGGCTGAATATGACGAGGTGTAATCCGTAAAGTTGAACGAAATTATGTTCTTTTTGCCGTCGCGTGTTTCTCTTGCTTCAAAGCCGAAAACATCACCCCATACAACGACCGTTCCGTCTTCCGGGCTCACCTCGGCAATGGGCTTGGGTTTAACCTTGATAAGATTTCCGAAAATCGGCTTTGCATTTGAAAGAGAAATGGGCAAATCGTCAAAAGTCTTTTCGGCCGGCTTCTTAGGTGCATCTGCCTTAGGCTTCTCTGCAGGTAGCTTAACCTTGGCATTCTCCTGCTGCTGGAGCTTTTCAAGGGCCTGCTTTTCGTCAACCTCCGCGCTTTGAGAAGAAGACTCAATCTGCACTCTGACTGCCTTTGAAAACTTTTGGCGAACTGTTTTTACAATATACTCCTCAACACCCAACTGAGTGAGAATGTCCTTACCGTTGCGCTTGAGAAGAATTTTTATATTATCACCGAGCAATACATACTCTGCATTTTCAAGAAACGAGCTTCCTGCACTGAAGGTATCCTTCAGGTCGGTTGCAAGCACAGGCAACCATCCCTCACCAAACAGCTCAGCGTCAAAATAATATTCCGCTTTGATTTCATTAAGGCTCATAAACGCTTTTATCTGCGACACAGCACGGTCAAATTCCTTTTTTGAAATAAAGCGGCTGAACCGTACAACCATTGAGATTGTACGGTCTTCAAGGGTTGCGTTTATTGTGGCAACCTGTGCATCTTCAAATTTTGCATATAAATTTTTATCAAGGCACTCGCCGAAGAGCGATAAAAATTTAACGTCCTGCATAATATTTCCTCATTTATAATTTATCTATTTCCTCAAGAAGTGCCGATACGATTTCATTTTCGGGCACTTTTCTTAAAATTTCGCCTTTTTTAAAGAGCATTCCGCATCCGTCACCGCCGGCAACACCGATGTCGGCCTCTCTTGCTTCACCGGGTCCGTTGACAATGCAGCCCATAACCGCAACCTTAATAGGCTTTTCGCAGCTTTCAAGGGCAGCTTCAACCTCATTGGCAAGGCCGATAAGGTCAATTTTTGTTCTTCCGCAGGTGGGGCAGGCAACAATCTGCACCGCATTCTTTTTGAGTCCGATTGCTTTGAGAATATCAAAGCCTGCAGAAATTTCTTTAACAGGGTCATCAGTCAGAGATACGCGGATAGTGTCGCCTATTCCTCTTAAAAGGAGCGAGCCGATACCTACGCTTGATTTGACAATACCCATTCTTGAAGTGCCGGCCTCAGTAACACCAAGATGCAAGGGATAATCGCACCTTTCGCTTGCAAGAGTATAAGCATTGACCATATTTTCAACGTCAGAGGACTTGATTGAAATTACAATATCGTCAAAGTCAAATTTATTAAGTAATGATGCGTGATACATTGCACTTTCCACCAAGGCTTCGGGTGTGGGTGCACCGTATTTCGCAAGAATTTCTTTTTCAACAGAGCCTGAGTTAACACCGATACGGATAGGTATATTTTTCTGCTTGCATATATCTGCAACAGCTTTCACTCTGTCGTCAGAGCCGATATTACCGGGGTTGATGCGGATTTTGTCAACTCCCGCCTCAGCACATTCAAGAGCAAGGCGATAGTCAAAGTGAATATCCGCAACAACGGGAATTGAAAGATTTTCTTTAAGTGCCGCAATAAGCTTAACTGCGTTTTTGTCGGGCACGGCGCTTCTGATAATCTGACATCCCGCCTTCTGTAATTCAAGAGCCTGCTTAACACCTGCTTCAATATCCTCCGCAGGCTTATTGAGCATTGACTGAACGCTGACGGGTGCACCGCCGCCGATTAAAACATTGCCAACTTTAACCTGTCTTGTGATTTTTCTTTCCATAATTTAACCACCTGTCACTAAAACCCAGATATCCTTGAAGCAGATAAACACCATAAAAGTCAGCAACAACGCCATACCTACGCCGTGAATAATTGCTTCATATTTCGGGTTAACGGGTTTTCTTAAAATAAGCTCGATAAACAGGAACAACAATCTGCCGCCGTCAAGGGCAGGAATGGGTAAAAGATTAAAAATACCGATGTTGATGGTGATAAGCGCCATCATTCTGAAAAGAGCTGTGTAGTCTGCCGCCTTTTTTGATGCTTCGGCAGTTTGTGAAACAACATCAACAACACCGATAGGACCCGAAACATCCTTGATTGAATATTTACCCGTAATCATATCAAAAAGGCTGAGGTATACCATTCGGCAGATTGACACCGACTGTTTGAAGGTGTCTTTTAAAATAGTTAACGGGGTTGTTTCAACACCAACAATCACAGTATTCTGAAGCACACTTGTTTTAACACTGTCAAGCACAACCTCTTTGCCCTCGCGCTCAACAATTGCACTGAAAGCTCCGTCACCGTCAAAATCTCTTGATGCCAGATAAAATATGTCCTCATAATAAAAAACATTTTTTCCGTCAATCTTTTTGAATTTATCTCCTGTTTTAAGGCCTTCAAATTCTTTGAGCTTTTCAATTTCCTTGCTTTCAGAAGAAACGGGAACATTGAAATAGTTGATATAATTGGTCGCGGAAAGCTTATCGCTGTTAACTGTGAGAATGCAGCCGACAATAATCAATCCGAGCAAAATATTTATTATTGCACCCGCGGCAACAATAATAATTCTCTGCCAGCAGGGCTTATTGTTAAAAGCGCGCTCGTCGTCACTTTTTTCATCCTCACCCTCCATACTGACATATCCGCCCACGGGCAGAAGACGCCAGGAATAAGTGGTGTCACCCTTTTTGCGGCTGAGAAGCTTTGGCCCCATTCCCATTGAAAACTCATTCACCTTAACCTTGAAAAGCTTCGCAAAGAAAAAATGACCTGCCTCGTGAACCATTATAATAATGCCGAAGAAAAGAATTGCAACAAGAATTGTCCATTTGCTTGCAATCATTTCAAGAAATTCCAAATCAGACTCACCTCTGAGAAAGTTTATGTAAAATCAAGAGATTATATCCTTTCAAGAACATAATTTCTTGCCCATTTATCTGTTTCATTAACGTCAGCGAGGGTATAATCCTCCTTGCTGAAAGCATTTGCAACCGCATCGCCCACAAGCTCCTCAATCTGCAAAAACCTGATTTTACCCTGACGGAAAGCAAGATTTGCCGCTTCATTAGCTGAGTTTGCGGCCGCCGGATAAAGACCGCCCTTTTTAATCGCTTCACGGCAGATGTTGATACAGCCGAAGGTTTCGTAGTCAGGCTTTTCAAAAGTAAGCGTGCCGTAATCCGTCAAGGAAAGCTGTTTTACCGGAGACACTATGCGGTTGGGATATGTCAAAGCATACTGAATGGGAATGCGCATATCAGGCACACCCAGCTGAGCGATAACTGAATTGTCACAATACTCAACCAACGAGTGAATAACACTCTGACGGTGAACAACAATATCAATATCCTCCGGCTTCATATCAAAAAGCCATACAGCTTCAATCAGTTCAAGACCCTTGTTCATCATTGAAGCGGAGTCAATAGTAATTTTTGCGCCCATACTCCAGTTGGGATGAGCAAGAGCCTGCTCAACCGTTACACCCTCAAGGTCGGCTCTTTTCCTGCCAAAGAAGGGTCCGCCTGACGCGGTGAGAATAAGACGCTTGATTTCTTTTTTGTCAGCGCATCCCTGTAAGGACTGAAAAATTGCGGAATGCTCGCTGTCAACAGGCAAAAGGTTTACACCTTTATTCTTTGCATTTTTTGTAACAAGCGCACCGCCTGCAACAAGTGTTTCCTTGTTGGCAAGGGCAATTTCATTGCCGGCCTCAATAGCGGCAAGTGTAGGCTCAAGACCAGCCATACCCACAACGCTGTTGAGCACGTAGTCCGCCTCAAGGCTTGCACAAAAGCACACGCCCTCAAGACCTGAGAGCACTTTTGTTGAGGTGTCGGCAACTTTGAGCGCCAGCTCCCCGGCGGCTTTTTCATCAGCAAGGGCGGCATATTTCGGTGTGTATTTTCTTATCTGCTGTTCAATAACATCAACGTTACTCCCTGCGGTGAGGGCAAGAACCTCATAGCCCTGCAAATCCACAACCTCAAGAGCCTGTGTGCCGATTGAGCCTGTTGAGCCGAGAATCGTAAGAAGCTTTTTCACCTTACACACCTCCGAAACGTCTGTTACGGTTATTATAATCGTCAATTGCTTTATCTAAATCTGCAGGAGTAAAATCAGGCCAGAGAATATCAGAAAACCAGAATTCAGAATAAGCAGACTGCCACAAAAGGAAGTTCGAAAGTCGGTATTCACCGCTCGGGCGGATAATCAAATCCGGGTCGGGCTGACCTGCGGTGTAAATGTTATTTGAAATATCATCTTCGCAGATATCTTCGGGGCTGAGCTCACCGTCTGCAACCTTGGAAGCAATTTTTTTAACAGCGTCTACAATTTCAAGTCTGCCGCCGTAATTGATTGCGATGTTGACATCAATCCGTGTAGCATCCTTTGAGTTTTCTTCTGCCGTTTCCATAAGGCTGACAATATCATCGGGCATATCGTCACGTCTGCCGATAAAGTGCATACGCATACCCTTCTGAATATTTTCATTTTCTCTGTCTTCAGCTTCACCGAGATACTCTCTGAAAAGCTCCATAATTGCCGCAACCTCTTCGGGAGGTCTGCGCCAATTTTCAGTAGAAAAAGCGTAAAAGGTTATGCTCTCTATACCGATTTCACAGGCGTAATCGCAGATTTTACGAAAAACGTTTGCGCCCTCCTTGTGACCGTCCCAACGGTTAAGGCCTCTTTGCTTTGCCCAACGTCCGTTGCCGTCCATAATTATACCGATATGCTTTGGTAAATTTCTTTGCATAAGAGCATCTCCTTTAAAGTTATCAAGGGGAGCATGGCTCCCCTTTAATAAAATCAGATTTCCATAACTTCCTTTTCTTTTGCGGAAGCAATTTTGTCAATTTCTTTGATGTTGTTGTCAGTAATCTTCTGAACCTCTTCTTCACCGTTCTTGAGGTCGTCCTCTGTGATTTCGGAAGCCTTCTGCATCTTCTTGAGCTTATCCATAGCATCACGGCGGATTGAACGGATTGCAACCTTTGAATCTTCAGCCATCTTGCTTACGTCTTTAACGATAACCTTTCTGTTTCTTCGGTAAGCTTGGGGAAGGTAAGACGGATAACAACACCGTCGTTCTGGGGATTGATGCCGATGTCTGAAGCCTGAATAGCTTTTTCGATAGCGTTGAGAACAGATTTATCCCAAGGTTGGATAGTAAGAATGCGTGCTTCAGCAACAGAAACAGATGCAAGCTGATTGATAGGTGTGGGTGTGCCGTAATAGTCAACTGTTACTTTATCAAGAACAGCGGCATTTGCTCTGCCTGCGCGGATGGCAGCATAGTCTCTTTTAAGTACTTCAATGGTTTTACCCATTTTTTCTTTGGTATTTGCATAAAGCTCTTTCATAATGAAATCTCCTTTAAAATTATTCTTTTACAATTGTTCCTATATTTTCACCTTTAACTGCTCTGATAATGTTTTCAGGGTCTTCAAGGTTAAAAACAAGAATTGAAATTCCGTTATCTCTGCAAAGAGATGCAGCGGTGCTGTCCATAACCTTAAGTCCTTTAGCAAGCACCTCAGAATGTGAAAGCACATCATATTTAACAGCATCGTCGAATTTGTTGGGGTCTTTGTCATAAACACCGTCAACGTTGGTTGCCTTGAAAATAACATCTGCCTCAATCTCAGCAGCCCTCAAAGCAGCAGTTGTGTCAGTTGAGAAAAACGGACAGCCTGTTCCGCAGCCGAAGATAACGACCTCACCGTTTTCAAGGTGGCGAACAGCATCACGTGCAACAAACTGCTCGGCAATAGGCTGCATGGCAACGGCAGACATTACTCTTGCCTTAACGCCCAACTGCTCAAGAGCCTCACAAAGAGCAAGAGAGTTCATCACAGTTGCAAGCATTCCCATATTGTCGGCTCTTGTTCTGTTCATTGAGCCGCTTGAACGGCCGCGCCAGAAATTGCCGCCGCCAACAACAAGTCCAACCTGAACGCCCATTTCCGCAACCTTTTTAACATAGGAGCAGACATTGGTAACCATATCAAAATCTATACCGTGACCTGCTTCACCGGCGAGAACCTCGCCGCTTAATTTAAGTAAAATTCTTTTATACATTTACAACCCTCCGATTGTATTCAATCTCACTTTATTTTAACTTAAAAAAGGGTTTATGTAAAGAGATATTTCAATAAAATTTACATATTTTTAACACCGCTTACCATTTTAAAAATAAAATTAAATTATTTGCAAAAAGTAATGTTTTTTTCTTTTTAAATATAGACAAATTTCGCGAAAAATAGTATAATAATCTGCGATTTGTTTAATTTCAACTCACAGTATGCAAAAAGGAGGAATAGCAGTTGTCTTTGTTCAAAAAAAGAAAGCCCGTAGTATTGACTGAAGGCAACGCGCTCGTGGAAACTATTTACGAGATTTGCACATTTCTCCTGTTTACGGGATACTTCCTGTTTTATGACAACCGCGGACTTCAGCTTGCATTTGTGTGCATCGGCCTTGCTGGCACGCTGTTATTGTTTTTAAGCAAAGTTCGTACATCTCGTATGAAAATTCCGATAAACACAATATGGTATCTGCTGTTTTTCGTCCTCGCGGAACTATCAGCATTGTGGGCTCATTCACCGGAGGATGCTGCTATCAGTTATCTGCGACTTATGATGGTTTTGCTGGTTATAGGATTTGGTATAACTCTGTATGTCGATACCACCGCACAGGCAGAACGATTAATCAAAGTTTTTGTTTTTTCCGCTTTTGTTTTCTCCGCTGTGCAGTTCTTTTTTACCCCTTTAGATGACTTGCTTAATGGTTTTTTTGGCTCAGCAGTTGGAGATAACAACACCAACAACTATGGATATATTGTTTCGGTATGTACAATTATAACAGTTTACTTTGCATATGTTAAAAACCAGAAATCTTACTACTTTTTTGCGTTATTCTTTATAGTTTGTTGCTTCCTATCCAGTTCTCGAAAATCACTTATAATAACCTTCGTCGGTGTTTTTCTTCTTGTTTTATTTTCTTCCAGCAAAAAAAATCGATTTTTCCATATATTTATCGGACTGTTATTTGCAGTAATATTTGTGATACTTATGTTTGAAGATGAGTTTCTGTATAACATCATAGGAAACCGTTTCGACAGTATGCTCAAATTTTTAATTTCCGGATACAATCCTAAAGAAACCAGCATGTCACTACGTGCTTATTTCATTGAATTTGCAAAAATTCTTCTGAGAGAAAAACCTTTATTAGGACACGGATTTGCGAATTTCTTGACGATTATTGCTTCTGAAGGTGACTTAGATATGGGTTATACCACACACAATAATTATTGGGAAATTCTCGCCGATCTCGGTGTTGTGGGATTCATAACTTACTATTGGTTCTATCTGTTTATTTCAATAAAACTGATAATAAAAATGCTTAAAGAAAAAGATAACACCATAATTCCTCTTGCGTTGGCTTTAATTATCTCACAATTCGCTGTTGAATACGGCCTTATTACTATGGCATCATTCTACCCACAGATTGTAATGTCTTTGATTTATGTTTGCACTTATGCATCAAATTCTCAAAGAAAGTTCCACTATTCTCCGACAAAAATGTGAGGTGACACAATGAAAAACGTTTTGTTCGTTCTGAACTTCAACAATTCCTTTGAAGGCAATTTTATGCGTTCCATACTCGCTTTAAGCGAGCAGGTTGAAAACGACGGAGGCGAGGTTGTTTTTCTTGTGCCTCACAACTCCCGTCAGACTGACTGGGCAGTCAATCTCACAAACCGAGGTTCAAAGGTTTATGACTTTGTTGACGGAATATGGGGCTTTGCCAAAAACACAAAAACCGTTAAAAAAATAATTGAAGAGCATAATATTTCGATTATTCATTCGCATTTTTGCGATTACCGTCAGCATATCCCCGTGGCTTTTGCAAAAGCGGGCAAAAAAGATGTTGACTATATAGTCCATGTTCATCATAATCCGCCCAAGCGAAGCTCCTTTTATGAAAAGCTTGCAGCCTTCGTTACCAACGCAACCGTTTATGTCAGCGTCAGCGATTCAATTCACAACACCCTTTCAATCAGCGGTAAGCCGTCGGTTACCATCAGAAACGCGGTGGATTTTTCAAGGCTTGAATTTACAGACGCATCTGTAAAAAAAGAAGATTATCTTTCAGACGGTTGCACAAAGAGTGTGCTTATGTTCGGTCAGGATTTTGAAGAAAAGGGCGTAAATTCTGTTATCAAAGCTCTTATGGAGCACGACAAAGAACATAAAATTCAGCTTTTGGTTGCTGCAGGAGAAAACACCGATGAAGCTACCAAAGCAATCCGAAACATCTGCAACGACACCCCCGGCTGGATTAAACTTCTGCCTGCGCGAAATGACGTTGCAACTTATTTCAACCTCGCCGATGCTTTTGTTCTTGCAAACAAAACACAGGGCAACCCCTATACGATGATTGAAAGTGCATATCTCGGTGTTCCTATTGTTTATTATGATGTTCCCGGGCAGAATGAAATGTGCATTCCCTGGTCGGTAAAGGTCACTCCTGATGATTCCGCTGAGCTTTACAAGGCACTGTGTGAAATTTTCAGGGAAGATGAGCAGGAAACATTGGCGATGGGGCTTGAATCAAAGGATTATGCTGTTAAAAATTATTCATTAGGCACCTGGGTCTATGAAATAATTGATTTATATAAAAATGTTCACAGAATGTGACAGGAGGTATTGTTTTGAATTACGAAAATAAAGAGGCAAAAGGATTTCAAATCAATATAATGGCTTTTCTTCGTCTTGTGATGAAGAAAATCTGGATTGTTATTGCATTTGCGTTAGTGTTGGGAATTGCAGGATTCGCGATGTCTTCCATCGCTATTGAAGACACCTACACTTCAAAAATATCGTTCGTTGTTAATACCGTCAGTGACTCTACCTACGCCGAGAACTCCGACGTTACCGCATCAATCAACATTGCCACAACCTACAAATATATTCTCGAAAGCCGCTCGGTTGTGGAATCGGTCGTTGACAACAGCGTTATTCCGGTAACGTATCTTGAGGTTGACGAAGCAATGGCCGTTCAGGCAATTGCCGCTTCCAGCGTTATTGAAATGTCAATCACAACCAACGATCCGCAGAAGTCCTATTCAATAGCCAAGGCTGTTGTTGAAAACTATAAGAATATCGTTTCTGAGATTTATTCAAACGCCGACCTCAAGGTGTGCGACTATCCCGTTGAGGCTCAGCACCCCGACTCCAGCTCAGCTCAGACTCTCATCACCTTGATTGCTTTTGTTTTCGGCGCACTTATCGGTCTCGTGCTCATTCTTATTCTCTACATTGTTAATGACACTATCCGCGACGTTGAAGAAATTGAAGCAAAGGTTGGTCTCAGCATTCTCGGCACAATCAGCAGAATTGAAAAGAAGAAGGACTCGAAGGGTCTTCTTGTTACCGATAAAAAGGTTGGATTCGCCTTCACCGAAACCTTTAAGGCAATCAGAACAAAGGTTGAAAGCAACGCTGTCAGAGAGGGCAACAACGTGTTTATGGTAACAAGTGCCTGTGAAAATGAAGGTAAAACAACAATTTCAAGTAACCTTGCCATAACGTTGGCTCAGAACGGCAAATCTGTTCTTCTCATTGACGCTGACCTTCGTAAGCCCGCAATTGCACACATCCTTGAGCTTGAAAAGAGCCAGACCAAGGGCCTTGCAGGTGTCATCACAGGCAAAGCTTCTCTTGAATCGACCATTCGATACATTGAAAAATATAACATCTTCGTTATCGCTGATACCCATTCTTCAGATAACCCCTCTGAGCTTCTTTCAACTCAGAAAATGGCAGACATCATCAAGGCTGTACGCAGTGAGTTTGATTTTATTATCATCGACACAGCTCCTGCAAGCGTAGTTACAGACGCCAGCGTTATCTCGTCACTTTCTGACGCAACAATTCTCGTTATCTGTGAAAACAAAGCTCCCGTCAGCCGCATCAGAATGGCTATTGACGATATCAACAGCAACGGCGCTGAGGTTATCGGTTGTGTATACAACAACACGGTCACAGGTTCAACCAAGAGATACGGCAAATACGGTAAGTACGGCTACGGCAAATACGGTTACGGCACCTACGGCTACGGTTATGGCTATGGCTACGGTTACGGCTACGGCCAAAGCAAAAGCTCCAAATAAAAAATAATTTTATCAACAAAAAATCTCCTTCGCATAGAATAAAGCGAAGGAGGTTTTTTTATGGACGATATTGAAAACATAATAAAGCGATACCAACAGGAATTACTTGAGTTTTCTTTTCAAAGCAAAAGCGAAAGCCCACAGATAATTTCTGCAATCACAACAAATATTGAGCAAGAGCCCGTTGAACAAAGCATCACGGAAGACCCTCAGCCTGTTGCCGAGCAGCCTGCTATAGCAGCCCTGCCCTATTATTCAACCTATGAGGATTTTCTTGCAGCTAACACAGAAAGAGGCTCTCTCAGAGTGCAGGTATTCGGCGGAAATCAATTTTTTCCGATTTCCGGTGCAAGAGTGACCGTCTCTGTTCCTCTGGCGCAGGGTAACGAGGTGCGGCAGTTCGATGCAATAACCGACATTAACGGCGTTGTTGACAACATTTCCCTGCCTGCCCCTCCCCTGTCACTGTCGCAGGCCCCAAACACATCACAGCAACGGCCGTTTTCTTACTATACGGTGAACGTTGAACACCCGAGATATGCAAGCTCGCGCTTTGTCAATGTTCCTGTTTTTTCTGATGTGAAATCAATTCAGAATGTTCAGCTTGTCCCGTTGGTGAGCACAGGTGAAACACCCGACACAACTGTACAGTTCCAGACAGAGCCATTTTTAAAGCTAAGGGGGTCAACTGACAATGGCAGCTCCAATCGTTCCTGAATTTATTACGGTTCATCTCGGCCCGCCCAACTCCAATGCACGGAATGTCACCGTTCCTTTTCCTGATTACATCAAGAATGTAGCATCAAGTGAAATTTACCCCACCTGGCCCGAAAACGCAATCAGAGCCAATGTTTATGCTCAGACCACATTTGCTCTTAACCGTATTTTTAACGAGTTTTACCGCTCACAGGGCTATGACTTTGACATCACCAATTCCACCCAATATGACCAGGCATATCGCCACGAAAGAGATATTTTTGAAAACGTCAGCAGAATCGTTGACGAGCTTTTTAACGATTACGTAGTCCGCCAAGGACAGGTTCAGCCATATTTCACGCAGTATTGCAACGGCACCACTGTCACCTGTGACGGGCTCTCCCAATGGGGAACCGTTCCCCTTGCAAGAAGAGGACTTCTTCCCTATGAGATACTGCAGAATTATTACGGTGATGATATCAATCTTGTTTTCAACGCCCCGATCAAAGGCAATATTCCCTCATACCCCGGTGCACCGTTGAGGCTTGGAAGTGCAGGTGAAGATGTGCGCACAATTCAGCGTCAGCTCAACAGAATCGGACGCAACTACCCTGCCATACCCAAAATCAGCACAACCAACGGCATTTTTGAACGGCAGACGGAAGAAGCCGTCCGCACCTTTCAGCGCGTATTCAATCTTGCGCAAGACGGAGTTGTGGGCAAAAACACATGGTACAAAATCAAATACATCTACAACGGCGTCAAGGGGCTTTCGGAGCTTTATACCGAAGGAATTTCCATTGACGAAGCCGACCGAATTTATTCAACCGTTGTGCGCAGAGGTGACCGAGGGATTCCCGTACAGACTATTCAGTATTATCTCAATTTTCTTGCATTTTTCAATCCCAAGCTCAGTCCCGTTAAGGTGGACGGAATTTTCGGTCAGCAGACGTATGATGCCGTGCTGACATTTCAGAATCAGTATGGGCTGAAGGTTGACGGAATTGTTGGCCGCGACACCTGGAATATGCTTCAGAATGCATATCAGGGAGTGCTCCGAGCATTGCCAAACGAATACAAGGATTATGCTTCTCTTATATACCCCGGTTACTTTATAACCAGCGGTACAACCGGCCCTGCGGTTTATCAGGTGCAACGCTTCATTCAGAGAATTGCCCAGAACGACCCGTCAATTCCGTCAGTTGCCGTTGACGGTGTTTACGGCAGCAACACTCAGGAAGCAGTCAGGGCAATTCAGGCTCAGGCCGGGTTGCCGCAAACAGGTCAGGTTGGCCCTCAGACGTGGCTTTATATGGCTGACTTGTATGATGATTATTCATAAAAAACGGAATAAATTGCAGCAAAGCACAGATAATAGTTATAAATATTTCTGAAAAGAGAAGGTTTATGACTGACAGAATTCCTTTTAAAGACAGCTTCAACGACAACGTCAGCTTTCTTGACAGCTATATGCGGGTTAACGAAAACTTTGATTTGGTTGCAAGAGAAATAACAATAGGCTCCCGCCCTGCCAAAATGTATTTTGTGGACGGCTTCGCAAAGGATGAAATTCTTGAAAAGGTTATGGAATTTATTATGCGCATCCGAGACGAGGATTTAGAGCCTTATAAATCCACCCGTGAGTTTGCCAACAAATTTTTGCCGTACATTGAAGTTGATGTCCACAGCGAAGTAGAAACTTTTTCCACATTTATTTATGCAGGGGCAATCGGTCTGATTGTTGACGGCTATAAGGGCGGCATACTCATCGATGCCAGAACTTACCCCGTCAGAAGCGTTGAAGAGCCCGACAATGACCGTGTTTTGCGCGGAGGACGCGAAGGCTTTGTGGAAACAATTATTTTCAACACAGCTCTCATCCGCAGAAAAATCCGTAACAGAGAGCTGACTATGGAAATTCACCAGGTGGGCGAAAAATCCAAAACAGACGTTGTACTGAGCTACCTTGAAAACAAGGTTGACAAAAGGCTTCTGAAGAGGCTGCAGAAAAATCTTAATGAAATTAAGGTCAACGCACTTTCAATGAGTCAGGAAAGTCTTGCCGAATGTCTTGTTAAGAAGCAGTACTTCAATCCGTTCCCTAAGGTGCGCTACACCGAGCGGCCCGATGCCGCCGCCGCATGCATATATGAGGGCGACATCATTGTTCTCGTTGACGGCTCTCCTGCGGCAATGATTGTGCCCACAAGCTTTTTTGAATTTTTGCAGGACACAAACGATTTTTATTTTCCTCCGATTGTCGGCTCATATCTGAGAATTGTGCGTGCAGTTATTTTCGGTCTTGCACTGTTACTCACCCCTGTGTGGTATCTTCTTATTCAAAATCCCGAGCTGATACCACAAGGGCTCAGCTTTATTCTTATTGATGAGCCGTATTCAATCACCGTTTTTCTTCAGCTGATGATAATTGTGCTGGTTGTGGATGCCTTGAAGCTTGCATCTCTCAACACACCAAATTCTCTGAGCAATTCGTTGAGCATCATCGGAGCCTTGGTATTAGGTGAGCTTGCCGTATCAGCAAAGCTGTTTTCGTCGGAGGTCGTTCTGTTTATGGCTTTCGTTGCCATTGCAAATTTTGCACAGCCAAGCATAGAATTAGGATATGCATTCAAGCTTTCCCGCGTTTTCATTTTGGTGATGACGGCGCTTTTCAACGTGGTAGGTTTCTGCGTTGCACTTATTCTCACAATTCTGATGATTGCACTCACCGCCACAATTTCTGGAAAAAGCTATCTTTATCCCCTTATCCCGTTCAAAGGCAAGGCGTTACTCAGTCTGTTTTTCCGACTTCCAATCAATACAGATAACAATTAAAAAAAGCTGTGTGGAAATTTCTACACAGCTTTTCATCTCATACCTTGACAAGCAGGGAATTTAGGCGCCAAATTCCAACTCAAAGTTAATTGCTGACATTATAAATATATATCGTGTTTTGTTAATTAATTTCACTTGATTTAAATCGACAAATTATTTATAATATAAATGTCAAGGAAAACATGTTGAAGTAGTTGAATAATGCAATTTGTTTTTACTTTTTATGTAAGTGGAAAGTAAAAGCAGAAAGTCTTACAAAAATTATTTTGATATGATTGAAACCTTGAAAACCCAACGAGGCTTTCCATTTTGGATAAGCTTTATTTGGGTTGCAAGGTTTTTTCTTCCTTTTGACGAGATAATCGATTGGAGAAAAACAATGATTAGAAGAATGTGTCTAAACGAAAGAGAAATATTGGATGCAAGGAGGATTATTCAAGACAAAACAGGTTATATCATCAAAAGCACAAACATATTAAATCAAATTTTTAAGCGAAGTTCATTTGCTGCTGAAACTGGACAAAACAGCAACGAAATTTTTGAATTTATTGGAGACCAAGTTCTAAGTTTTTATGTTGTTAAAATTGTCTCAAAAAGATGTGGTTCACTTAGTCTGACAGATGGCTACACTTTTAGAATTAATGAAAACCGATTTACGTTAATTAAGCAAGCTTTAGTCAACAATGAGTCACTTGCAAAAATCATTAGCGAATGGGGTATATCTGAATACTTACTATTAGGCAAAAGCGATATAAAAAACGAGGCAGATAAGGAATCAAAGGTTAAAGCTGATTTATTTGAAGCTGTTATCGGTGCTGTTGCAGTAGAATGCAACTGGGATTCAGAAATCCTCGAAGCCGCCGTTTCCAAAGCGTTAAAAATTGATGA
>JAGBHX010000056.1 GCA_017935265.1 Clostridia bacterium
CCCGAAAACGCAAAGTTTGTCTATGATAACGGTGTTTATTTTGCAAGCAGGCTTATCAAAAAGCAACTGCCTGTGTTAAAAACTTTCAAATATTTGCAAAGGCAAAAAGAACGGTACCCGGATAACCGCCACAGAATTGGTGAATCAGATTATTTTGATTACCTGAATATGTGCGAAAAACTGGGTCTTGATACAACCAAGCAATCAGTCCTTTATCCTAAGGACTTTGTAAAAAGGCACGATGAAGCGGTCAAGCAACAGAAATTTAAGGAAAGCAAGGTGCTTAACGAGAAGTTTGCTCTCAGAAAGCCGTTCCTTGATAATTTCTTCTTTAAAAGTGACGGTTTGTTTATACGTGCAGCAGAAACACAAAAGGATTTGATAATTGAGGGTAAAATACTTCACCATTGTGTTGCTAACTATGCAGACAGGCACGCAGACGGAGAAACAACAATTTTCCTTGTCAGAAAAGTCACAGAACCCGATTCACCGTTTTTTACCCTTGAATTTGATTTTGATAATCAGACTGTAAAACAGAACAGAGGTATGAGAAATTGTGCCCGTACAAACGAAGTGAAAGCCTTTGAGCGAAAGTGGCTTAATTTCGTCACCAAAAAGATAAAGGAGCTTGAAAAGAATGGAACAAAACGCAATAACCCTGCAGCGTGACATTGAAACGGTCACAAGTGAAATTATCATATTAAAAAATCAGGCGCAGTCAATGGCTTGTGCCTACGCTATTGAAATTGGTCGCAAGCTTACCGAAGCAAAGGCACTTCTGAAGCACGGCGAGTGGGGCGATTGGCTCAAAAACAGAGTTGATTTTTCTCAAAGCAGCGCAAACGACTTTATGAAAATGTATGAAGAGTATGGAGATGAACAAATCAGCCTGTTTTCTTCAAATTCCCAATCGCTTGCGAATTTGAGTTATACCAAAGTTCTCAAGCTTCTTGCCGTTCCTCGTGAGGAGCGCGACACCTTCGTTGAAGAAAACGACGTTGAAAACATCTCCACCCGCGAGCTTGATAAGCTTATCAAGGAGCGTGACGAGGCCCTTCGGCAAAAGGAAGAGGCAGAGCACAAGGCTGAGCAGTATGCCCTTGCGCAGGAGAGAGCATCGAAGGCGGAAAAGGATTTTTCCAACGCTCAGCAAAAGGTGAGTGAGCTTAATTCACAGATTGCCGATTTGCAGACCTCTTTAACCAAAGCCAAAGAAAACGAGAAAAAGGCAAAGGCCAAGGTTAAGGAAATGAAAGACAATCCCACCGTTCCTCAGGAGCTGGTTGAAAAGATGCAGACCGAAGCCGAAGAAAAAGCGGCTCAGAACTCAGCCGCCGAGCTTGAAAAGAAAACAGCCGAGCTCCGCCGTCAGCTTGAAGAGGCCGAAAAAGCGAAGGAGCAGGCTCAGCAGGAAACCCTTGAAGCGCAGAAGCGAATTGCCGAGCTTGACAAGAAGGTGCAGATGTCAAACCCCGATGTGCTTGAA
The DNA here is from genome assembly GCA_017935265.1 of Clostridia bacterium. GTDB lineage: Bacteria > Bacillota > Clostridia > Oscillospirales > Acutalibacteraceae > CAG-488. Next base: position 1,487 of record JAGBHX010000056.1, read on the forward strand.
TTTAAACGGCTTTTCCAGCAGACACAGGAGGATATGCAGAAGTTAGTCGAGCTGAAAGGCAAAATCTCAACCTCTGACCCCGAGCTTGCAAAGAAGTTTGAAGCGGCGATTTCAGCCTTTGCCGTGCAGTATGTCAAAGAGGAGGGGTGAGGGTAATGTATAAGATTATTAAAGTTTCGGACGACAACAATCCTTACACCCTCACTCTCAAGGGCGAAGAAATTGAGCGCAGGAACATCGAAGCTCTTTTGTGCGGCAGTATTCAGGAAATCCCCGGAATGTTTGAAGACACGGTATTGGTGGTAATAAGAGATGCACGCAAGCAAAGGCTCAAGGTTAATCTCCGGGCAACAACCCTTGTCCGTTCCGACTTCACCGATGCAGTTTACGGACCTGCGGTATTGCTCAAGGTAAAAAACGGAAAATTCTGCGGCATCGAAGCTCAGCAGGCCGACCGCATTGTGAAAACCCTTATTGTGGGGGACAAGCTGTGAAGCCGTGGGATAAGGTAACGGTCAGGCCGCCTGATGACAGAATGTTTATAGTATCAAACCCTTACGGTTACGTAGTCAACATTTCCAACCCACAGATTCAGCCGTTGATACAACAGTTCAAAAGAAACAATCTTATTGCCGTAAATGACCCTTTTGACGTTGAGCAAAGAGCTGATTTTGAAAGATACATAATCAGCCTTTTCCCCTCTGAGTTTGCAAAATGGCACAATGAAAACCAAAAGAACTTTACTCTTGACGGCAAAACGCAGAAGTGGCTCAAAATACTGGGGGTGTGCTGATGCAAAAAGACGATGAAAAAATCACCCTGACCCTGCAAACAGCAAAAAGCACTTTCCGCATTTTCAAAAGTCCGTCGGCTATCAGAGTTGAGCTGGCGGACGGTGAAGAAAAGATGTGCAAAACCTACCTTGAAGCGTGGGAGCATATCGACAAGGCTGTGAGGAAAAGCCTTATCCCGGATATGTTTACACTCGATAACCCCTGCGGCTACATAGTAAACATAAATCATCCCGAAATCTTACCGCTGTATAACCGTTATAAAGCTAATAAAGGTATTCCTACAGAGTGCGCACTTTCAGACAAGGAGCGGCTTGCCTTTGAGTGGTTTATCAGCCACAAATTTTCGCAGGCATATAACCGTTGGGCAGAAACCTTCCGTTACCTGATGCCTGAAAAATCAAACGAGCAGGTTGAAAAAATCGAAGAACTTGATTACCGCAAGCTGCTTAGAGACAATCAATATAAAACCCTCAATGAAATGGTTGAGGAAGAAAAGCCAATGACCCCTGCTGAAAGGGCGCGAGCGTTTTTAGCAAAGGTAGAGAAATTGAAAAAGGAGAGTACATAAAATGTCAGAAAGAATTCAACCAACAGCGTGTCCGTACTGCGGTCAGCTTGTCACCGTCGTTATTCCCGACGATGAAAAATACAGCGAAGCTGACCTCAACAGAATGGCAACCCTTGAATGTTCCTGCCCTGCGGGAAGACAGCAAAGAGCAATCAGAGACCAGATTGAGGAAGCAAAGAAAAATCTTTTTATGCTCAGCTCAGACGGTGCTCAGAATATGGGCTTTGAGCCTATAGGCGACAGTGCAGTTATTGAAATGCTCGAAAAGACAATCGAGCTTGCAGGCTACGGAAAAGTGCTTGATGCAACCTTTAAACTTTCAGGTCTGGGTACAGTGAAAGTCAAACGAACATCAAAAGAATAAATTGAAGTAACGCGAAGTGTGGGAATATCTGCATTGCTGAAAGCAAATCAAAAACAGTAAATAAACAGAGGGCTGATATTTCAGCCCTCAAGCCATAAAAAGACA
>JAGBHX010000057.1 GCA_017935265.1 Clostridia bacterium
CGCCAACCTTTTCAAGTCCGTAATGAAGACCGAGAGCGCCTGTGAAAAGTCCGTAGCCAAAGCTTATCTGAATAATGTCATCGGCAGTTACTCCGCCGGCCATTGCCACACGGGCAACGCAGTCACTCCACACATCCAAGTCCTCTTTGGTATATACACCGACGGTAGGCTTACCTGTGGTACCTGATGAAGCGTGAAGTCTTACAACGTCCTTCATCGGCACGCCAATCATACCGAAGGGGTAGTTATCTCTGAAATCGTCTTTTGTGGTGTAAGGAATATACTGAATATCTGAAAGCTGCTTGATTTTACTGCCGTCAAACACACCTGCATCAGTAAGCTTTTTGTGGTAAAAAGCCGTGTTGTTGTAGCAGTAGTTAACGGTCCATTTCAATTTTTCAAGTTGGAGCGCCTCCAGCTCCTTACGAGGCATTGTTTCTATGTCTTTCTGGAAACAATTCATTTTAAAAATACACATCCTTCTGTTAAAAAGACCCGAAAAGCCTTCGCCTTTCGGGTCAATACTCTAAAGCGACATAATATTATAACATTAAACGCCTATTTCTTCAAGTGTTTTTTATTCTTTTTCGGCATAGCATTCAAAAAGCTGAGCACTTTCTTTTTCTGCCTTTTTAGCTCCTGTGATTGCCGTCACAAGCGGAACCTCAATCAGGCCTGCAATCATTGTGATTGCGCCCCAGTTAATGGGAGATGCAAGGTTGAAGTTAAGTCCGCAGATTGCAAACGAAGCGGCTTTCTGAGTAAGCTCGGGGAAAAGTCCGAGATTGAAAAGCACCATGCTTGCAACTGTGATGCCCACACCTGTAACAAGGCTTGTCCATACGGCAGCCTTTGTGATTTTCTTTGAGAAAAGGCCGTAGAGGAAGGGAGCAAGGAATGAGCCTGCAAGTGTGCCCCAGGAAATACCCATAAGTGCAGAAATATTGATTCCCATATCATTGAGTGCCTGCTTGTTTGCGGCAATGAGAACAGAAATCACAAGGAACACAGCGATGAAAATTCTCATAACCAAAACCTGCTTCTTTTCGCTCATACCCTTTTTAACAAAGGGCTTGATAAGGTCAATGGTCATAGTTGAGCTTGACGAAAGCACAAGGCCTGCCAATGTGCTCATTGAAGCTGAAAGCACGAGAACAACCACAAGACCGAAAAGAATGTCGGGCACAGAGGCTTCAAGAATCGCAGGAACCATTGTGTCAAAATCAGGCTTGCCGTTGGCAAGAGTCTGAATAAATGTTTTGCCTGTGTCAGCGGCATCTGTTGTGCAGAAAAGTCTGCCTAAGCCGCCGAGGAAGTATGAGCCGCCTGCCACAACAACGGCAAAGAATGTTGAAATAATTGCACCTCTTTTAACAGAAGGCTTATCCTTGATAGCGTAGAATTTCTGCACCATCTGAGGAAGTCCCCATGTGCCCAGAGATGTGAGAATAATAACTCCGATAAGGTTAAGAGGGTCAGGGCCGAGAATGGAATTGAATGTGCCGTGAGGTGAATTGGCGTTTACAAGGCCGATGTTTTCATAAACAGCTTCAAGTCCGCCCTGATGCTTAACTGCGCATATTACCACAGCGGCAATACCTATGAGCATTACGATGCCCTGAACAAAATCGTTGACTGCTGTTGCCATATATCCGCCGAGAATAACATAAACAGCGGTAAAAATTGCCATAATAATTATCCACGCTGTGTAGGGAATTGCGGGGAATGCGGCGCTGAACAAGGTAGAAAGTCCGTTATAAACCGATGCGGTGTAGGGAATAAGGAACAGAAAAACAATCATAGCGGCCGCAATTTTGAGAGCCTTGGAGTTGTATCTCTTTTCAAAAAATTCGGGCATTGTGGAAACATTAAGCGACTTTGTCATAATTCTTGTTCTGTTGCCGAGAATAATCCACGGAAGCAATGAGCCGATTAAGGCATTGCCCAAGCCAATCCAAGTGGCAGAAAGGCCGTTGCCCCATCCGAACTGACCTGCATAGCCGATGAAAACAACTGCGCTGAAATAAGATGTGCCGTATGCGAAAGCTGTCATCCACGGGCCGACTGAGCGACCGCCGAGAACGAAGCTGTTGACGTCTGTTGCATTTTTGCGTGTAACGATGCCGATAATAATCATCATCGCCGCAAACACTACCAGCATTACAATTTTTGATACCATTTTAAAATTCTCCTTTGGTTTTTGCGATATATTTAATCCTTTCGGAATAAATGCTTGATTTTTTACCGCCTTGGGTTTAAACTGTTTTGGAAAGAGGTCTTTTTATGTATATTGATTTTCACACCCACATTTTTCCCGACAAAATAGCAGCTGCCGCCATAAGTGAGCTTTCTCAGCGTTGCGGATGTGCCCCGTTTTCGGACGGAACATTGAACGGACTTATCAATTCAATGAAAAACGGAAATGTTGATTTATCCGTCGTTCTTCCGGTTGTCACAAATCCGAAGCAGTTTGATTCCGTTAACCGTTTTGCCCAAAGCATTAACAACACCGCAGGGATAGTTTCCTTCGGCGGTATTCACCCGGACTGCGAAAGCCCTGAAGAAAAGCTGAACTACATCAAAGAAATCGGACTTCGCGGAATTAAAATTCACCCTGATTACCAAAAAACCTTTATTGATGACCCGAAATTTGTGAGAATAATTTCCCATTGCATCAAAATCGGGCTTTATGTTGTGACCCATTCAGGGATTGATGTGGGGTACCCCGACCCTGTTCACTGCACGCCCGACAGGATTCTTAATCTGCTTTCTCTCCTCCCCTGTCACGAAGAGCCGAGACTCATTCTCGCCCACACAGGGGCTTACGGAATGTGGGATGAGGTTGAACAAAAGCTTGTGGGCAAAAACGTTTATTTTGACCTTGCTTACAGCCTTGATAAAATAAGCGAAGAACAGCTTATGAGAATTATCAGCAATCACGGCAGCGAAAAAATTCTTTTTGCTACTGATTCGCCCTGGTCGGGTCAGAAGGAGTTTACGGAAATTTTCGATTCTCTGCCATTAAATGAACAGGACAGAGAAAACATTTCATACAAAAACGCCCTCAAAGTTTTATCACTTGAAAGCTTAAAAGCTTTAAAGCGTTAAAGTGATAGTGGTATTATATATCAACAAAACACATTTTTCAAGTGTTTTTTCAAAAAAATAGGAGTGAATTTGTGAAAAGTTTTGTAATAGGTAAAAACGATGCAAATCAGCGTCTGGACAAGTTTATTTCAAAAAGTGTACCTAACCTGCCGAAGACGCTGATGTATAAATATATCCGAACCAAAAGAATAAAGGTCAACCGCAAAAAGAGTGACATTGCCGCAAGGCTCGTCGAGGGCGACATTGTTGAAATGTATATCAATGACGAGTTTTTTATAAAGAGCGAAACGAGGTATGATTTTTCGGGCGCATCAAGCAAAATCGACATTATCTACGAGGATGAAAACATACTCCTCCTCGACAAAAAGGTTGGTCTTCTCTGCCACCCCGATGACAAGGAATACATAGACAACCTCATTGCAAGGGTTAAAAAATATCTTTATGAAAAGGGAGAATATGACCCCGACCGTGAAAATTCCTTCACCCCTGCCCTCGTGAACAGAATTGACCGCAACACAGGCGGAATTGTGATTGCCGCCAAAAATGCCGAAAGCCTTAAAATTCTCAACGCTCAGATGAAAGAAAGAAATCTCAAAAAGACGTATCTTTGCGTTGTTCACGGCGTTATGGAAAGAAAAAGCGGACTTCTTGAAGGCTGGCTTGTGAAAGACGAGCAAAAAAACAAGGTCAGGGTTTACACCCGACCGAGAGATGATGCAAAAGAAATCCGCACAAAATACAAGGTTATTGAAAACGACACCAAAAACAACCTCAGCCTTGTGGAGGTGGATTTGCTCACGGGCAGAACACATCAGATAAGGGCGCATTTTGCTTCAATCGGTCATCCCTTGCTGGGTGACGGAAAATACGGCACAAACGACCTTAATAAAAAGTTAGGCTACAAAAAGCAATTTTTGTATTCATACAAATTAGCCTTTGAGCTTGACGAAAATGCAGGGTCGCTGAGCTATATGAACGGCAGAGTTTTCACAGTGGATAACGTGTGGTTTGTGAAAGAATTTAAAGAAAGAACGCTATAACAAAAGCTCGGGCCACCCCGAGCTTTTTGATTTTATGAGCAGTAGAAATATATTACAGGTTCATCCGGTGACACCAGGCACACAATCAATTCTTCATACACAAGCTTTTCCGAATAAAGATATGTTTTATTTTTCCAGCAATCTTCAAATTTTTCATCGCCGAACTCAACTATTCCCTCAGCAAATCCTTCTGTTGTGTAATCCATTACAATCGGAGGAAATCCCGTCAATGTCTGCCAATCGTCATATTTATTGATAATTTTCTGATAATTTTCCTGCGTAAGAGTAATCTTTCCCGTAAGCGGATATACACCGTCCTCCTGCCAGAAACCCTCCCTTTGCAAAGAATAAGTGCAGTCAATCGCTTCGATAGGTACGGGTAGCAAAGGGGCGTTCAACTTCAGTTCTTCAATATCCGTGGTGTGATAGATTTTTCCCTCTACTACAAAAGGACCGTCAACAATTTCAATAAAAGGTGAAAGCAGGAAAAGAAGTATAAAGAAATAAGCTATAATAAGCGCAACAATTATCAGAACGGCATCAATAATGAACTTTTTAATTTTCATTTTTCTACCCCCTTTTACTCATTAGATAGAAAAAATCAATCGTTCAATTATCAGATAGAAATTCCACGTAAACATCACAAAATCTTTCAAACAAATCTCGTAGGGGCGGTCATTGGCCGTCCGTTTTCTTGTATCGTATTTCGGACGCGCAATGCGCGCCCCTACGACTTAATTATCCGCACAAGTGCTATTTAATTGATATTGTCGGTCATTTATCACCAATATTTTATCACCGGACCAGGCTAACATCATATCCTCATATTCATACCACTCGCCAATATAAACGCGCTCAGGTTTTTTAAATATTCTGACAAAATGCAAATCAAGTTCTTTTCTGCAATCGTAAACATCAACTACGGTATTTCCTCCCAATGCGCCTTGGTCAATGCAAACCACTTCTGCACGGTATATGCCTTTGGGTGAACCTGTAATTTCAACTGTTTTTGTTTCTCCCAAAGTTCCGAAAAAAGCGAAAAAAATTGAGAACATCACAAGAACAACGCACATCAAACACAAGAATATACTTACTGCCGTTTTATGCTTTACCGAAACGGTTATTATGATTATTTCACAGACGAAACAAATGAACATTGCTGCGGTAATAACCATACACCCCGACACAGTTCCATTTTCTTTAAATAAGAAAACAATCCAGCTTACTGTCAAAAACAGCACCGAAAGAATTGACTCAAGCGGTTTCAGCTCAACTTTCATTTTCATTCTTTTGCGGCAAGCAGCGACTGCAAAAGCAACGGAAACAATCACATACACTGCAAGCAGAAAAAGCACACCGCATTCATCAAAAACAACCTTATAACCAAATATTCTCAACAAAATCAGGCTCACGGGTAAAACAGCATAAAACAAAGCAGGCGCAAAAGCATTTATTGATTTTTTCATTTTGGTTTTCCTTTCGCTTTTTACTATTAGATAAGAAAAATCAATAAACGTTACAAAATTCTGCAAAAAAATTCGGGCAAATTTGCTGTCCGCAGAACTGAGGATTGGAAAAGATACATAAAAAACGGCAGGAGCAAGCCCCTGCCCTATTTTTACATCCCGGTTTCAAAAAACTGCAGGATATACGGCCACACAACTCCTGATGCACTTCCTGTTTGCGACCATATAACTTCCCAATCTTTTTCTACCCATTTACCGTTTTGCTTTTCAAAAGTCAGCACATTACCCGACTTTTCAGAATAATAATATACTTTGGCTCTTTCATCATCACATTCAAGAACTTTAAAATGCTCAACATCGTTGCTTATCATTGAATTACTCTGATACGCATATTCAAAATCATCATTATATTTGTCGGTTAAAATTTCACATTTAGCAATAGATATTCCCCATACCAACGAGACAATAATTACGCAAGCCGATAGAATTACAGCACATTTTTTCATTACTTAACCTCCGTAAGTTTGTCAAAGTCATATATATGTACCCAAAGCTGTTCAATGAGTGTACCGTCGTCGTTGGCATATTTACCCTCATTTTCCGAAACGGTAACAAGCCTGTTTCCGTCAGCACCCATTGCGTTGACGTAATATCTTATAAGTTTTTCATTTTCAGTCAGGCTGTCGGTCCTGATGAAATTCACCACTCCGCTGACTTTTGAAGCAATATAGTCATCGGTAACAGCAAGGCTGTCTGCACCAAGATGAGCTTTTCTTGTTTCCTTTGTTTCAATGTCGGTAACGGTTATGCGGTTATCACAGTCGGCAATTATTTTGTTTTCTTTAAGAGAAAGTGATCTGACATTTTTGGCATCTGTGCTGATGCTTTTTGTCTTTGCGTCAAGGCAATTGTAAACCGTATATTCTCCGTCGGTGTACCAGACGATTTTATCTCCGTCAGCGGCAAGAGAAACATTTTCATTTTTGATTTTTGCTATTTCGTAAGCCTTACTGCTGTTTAAATCATAAGAACAAATTATAGATTCTTTCAAATCATCGGAATAATCTGTTTCACTCCAGATGACCCTATCATTTGAGAAAACCGGATGTGAGTTTTCCGAACTGCTCATTTCTTTGATGCGACGGACTTCACCGCTTTCAAGGTTCATAACATATATCGAGCCAAAATGCCCGGACATAATGTTACAAACCTCCCACACAAGCCATTTTCCGTCGGTCTGCACTGCCTCGATACAGCAATTTTCATACTGCTTATCGTAAGGAATTTCAAACAGCACTCTATCGTCGCAGGTCTTGATATTATAAGAAATCAGCTTGTCCGTGCCGTCAGCCTGATAGCGGTCATAAACCGACATATAGAGGTAATCTCCGCTGACATCAACCCAATCTGCGTTTTGAAACGGCACCGTAACCGTGGTTACAAAAGCACCCTTGGGGAAATTTCTCATCAGTTCAACTTCCTTTTTTGAGGCGACATCTGTTGAATTATCATCGCTGTTGACTTTGCCTGAGCATCCGCAAAGCAAAAGCAAGGTAAGGCACAAAATCAAGGCTGTTATTTTACGCATAAGAATACCTCCTATCCTCTTTTTCAGTTTAGAATATAACAGGCAAAAATGCAATATCCGTTAAGGAAATATAAAGAACTGATAAAAATTTGAGCTTGCACCACCTTAGTGATACAAGCTCAGGTTTTAGAAAAAGCTTTTATATTTGATTATCTGAGCCAGAATTCTCGGCGAGTTTAAAATCAGCTTCGGAATATTTCTGTAAAGAATTCCGATTTCGCGTGCATCGTTATAAAAGCACGGATGCTCCTGATTGCACTGCCTTATCATCGGCTCATATTTCTTTTTGTCCGAAGCAAAGGTTTCAACGGTGAAGTTTTTGTCGGGCATTTCAATGCAGGGTGACATCTCGCCGTTTTCTTTGAGCAGGAATGAATATTTCATTGCATCGCAAGGCGGAAGGGGTTCACCTTTTATGTATTTTATATGTTCGCGGTAAATAAGATAAGCCAGATAATTCTCTTTTTTGGCCTTATTGAGGAAATATTCAAAAATGCCAAGGACATCTTCTTCATCATAGGTCAGATGTTCATCGGGTCTGCCTGCAACACCTAAAACGGAAATGTAGGGTCTGATAGCAAACATAAAGCCCTTCTGCCTTGAATACTCATATATATTTTTAATGTCTTCAAAAGAGGACTGCTTTGTGATTGTTGAGGTGATTGCCCAGTTGCCTCTTCGGTCGGTAATATCACAAATGCTGTCGATTATTTCTGTAACACGGGTCAAATCGTCAGAGCCTCGGAGATAGGCATATTTTTCTTTTTGAAGGGAGTCGATGCTGATTGAAAGGTTACACCGCCTTATTGCAAGCTCACCTGCAATTTCGCGTGTGAGGAGGACGCCGTTTGTGATGATTGTGGGTTTGATTGAATATTTATTAAAAATATCAACAATATCAACAATATCTTTTCTGATTAAAGGCTCACCGCCCTGAACAAACACATATCTGACACCGAATTTGCTCAAAGCTTCGGCAGTTTTTTCAATCTCATCAAGCGACATCTGCTGTGAACGTTCCTTGCGGATGTTGCACATAGGGCAATGCTGATTGCACAATTTAGTTGTGTCATAAATTGCGAGAATCGGTTTTTGCAATATTATATTTTTAACGCATCCGAGGATAGAAAGTACCGCGGAAAGCTTTGATTTCACTTGATTTGTCGGATTCATACTGTCTCCTTGACTGTCTGTTTGATTTATGATAAGATTGAAAAAAAGGTTTTACAGGGGTGATTTTTTGAATAAACTTTTAAAAGACCGCAACACGGTAAGATATGCCGTGCTCGCCGTTGCGCTGATTTTTTTTGCTGTGAGAGCTGTTCAGATGACGATGGAAATTTCCACCTTTCTTGCTCACCCTGCAGCAACACTTTATCTGCTCGACTTCAATTTTTATTTGGGTTCACGCACATTTATCGGCTCAATTCTGACGTTACTCACCGAGCACATCACCATCGGTCAGATATTCGCAATGAACATCACCGTTTACGTGCTCAGCATTGTGTCATACTTTGCTATGGGCTTTTACACATTCAAAAAATCCGTTAAAGAAAACAATGATTTTCTTTTTTTGGCGGCAATTCTCTTTATTGTGTGCCCCTACGGTCTGCTTCAGTTTTCAAACTGGGTGGGCACTTATGACATTTACCTGAACCTTTTTGCCGTTTTGTGTGCTTTTTTAACGAGCAAAAAAGGGTGGCACTGGCTTTGCCCCGTGATTTGCGTGGCGGCAATATTCACTCACTACGCTTTTGCTTTTTCGTTTTATCCCGCCGTGTTGGCCGTTCAGGTTTATAACATCGTCACAAATGACAAAAAGCTAAGCAGAATTTTATCTGCCGCAACAGGTCTGATTATTTCATTTGTCAGCGCCGTGTATTGCGGATTTTTTGCAAACAGCACAATTAAAATGACACGTGATGAGCTGTACGCTTATATGGCTCAGCGCCTGGGCACAGAGGTTGAAAACAAATCATACATCGACTCCTACTATTTTCAGGATGATGTTTTCGGTATGCTCGGCGGCTTCAAAGACAGCATCGTCAACAAAGAATTCATCACAAACCTCGTGCTGTATTTTTTGCCCGTTATGCTCGCCTTTTTTGCACTTTGGATACATTATATCACAAGAAAAGAAAAGAAGCAAATTTTTTCAGGAGCGTTTTTTATTATCACCCTTGCCGTAAGCATCGGGCTGATTTTCACAATTATTGAAGCTCCACGCTGGCAGACTGCCGCCGTTTTGTCGCAGTTTTTGATTTTCTTTACGGTTATTAAAAAGGACGACCCCACAATTGCGGGTTGTCTTGCAAAACTTAACAAGAAACCCTATATAATAGCCATGGCGGCATTTGTTGTTTTGAGTATGGCGGCTTCATTTTTGATTGAGCCTTTTTACGGACCATAAGTCGCCAACTTAAAGAAAGGTATTGTTTAATGAAAGTATTTATAACAGGAGCAGGCGGTTTTATCGGCAGACAGCTTATGAAAGACATTGCCGCAGACAGCCGCTTTGAAAAAGTATATTGCCTTTGCAGAAGGGACACTGATTTGCCCTCAGGATTTGTTGCCGTGAGAGGAACACTGGACAGCCTTTCGGACATTCCCCCTGTTGAGGCCGATGTGTGCATTCACCTCGCCGCAATCACAAATTCCCAAAACCCGGGAAGTGATGGAGTTTTTAAAACGAATGCAGACGGCACGGCAAGGGTGGTTGATTTCTGCAAAAGAAGCAAAATTAAAAAGATTGTGTTTCTCAGCTCAATCAATGTGTATCTCACCCGGAAATACGAATATGCCCTCAGCAAGCTTTCTGCCGAGGAGCATATCAGAAATTCGGGGCTTGAATATTCAATTCTTCGTTGTTCTCTGGTATACGGCAGAGGGTGTCAGAGCTTCGACACAATTCTCAGCTTTGCAAAAACGCTTCATATCGTGCCTGTTTTCGGTGACGGTGAAGCTTTGGAACAGCCGATTTATGTTGACGAGGTCAGCCGTGCAATCATCAGCCACACCCCCCTGACGGGAGAAAATGTGATTTGCGATTTGTTCGGCAAAACAAAAATGACCTATAACGAAATGGTGAAGAGACTTACCGGGGCTGTCGGCACAAGGGCATTTATTCTTCACCTGCCGAAGAAACCGGTTGTTGCCGTGGCTGAATTTTGTTACCGCAAAAAAATTCCCTTTCCCATTCAACCCGAACAGATTTCGCATATGTGTGAGGATTTGGGTTGTGATGAAGAAACAACCGAAGCCTTTCACCGTGACAGCTTTGAAGAAAATCTGAAAAAGTATATATAACGCAACAGACCTTCCGAAAAAACGGAAGGTCTGATTTTTTGCTTTTTATTTTTTCTTTTTGCCGAAGAAGCCTGATTTTTTCTCTTCGCCTGCGGGCTGTTTGTTGCCGAGGCTTTCGTTGAATTTGTTGAGAAGCTCCTTCTGTTCGTCGGTAAGGCTTGTGGGTACGTCAACTATAATTCTCACAAGCTGGTCTCCGCGGCCTCTGCCGTTGATGTTCTGAATACCCTTTTCGCGGAGCTTGAACACATCCATAGGCTGTGTGCCCGGTCGGAGTGAATATTCAACCTTGCCGTCAAGGGTGGGAACGATGATTTTGTCACCTAAAGCCGCCTGAGCGTAGGAAACGTGAACCTCGCACCACACGTTGAAGCCGTCACGTTCAAAGAAGGGATGGGGGCGCACAAACACACCAACGTGAAGGTCGCCTGCAGGTCCTCCGTTCATTCCCTTGTTGCCCTCGCCTCTTACATTGAGCACCTGACGGTCGTCAATGCCTGCGGGTATGTTGATTTCAAGCTTTGATGTTTTTGTAAAGCGACCTCTGCCTGAGCATTTGGGGCAAGGAGTTTCGATAATTTTACCTCTGCCGCCGCAACGCGAACAAGCCTTCTGACTCTGGATTACACCGAATGGTGTTCTCTGTTGAGTTGAAACCTGACCTGTACCGTGACAGTCGGGGCATGTTTTGGGGCTTGTGCCTTTCTTTGCGCCGCTTCCGCCGCAATCGGGGCAGGTGTCAATACGGTTGACATCTATGGTGCGCTTGCAGCCTTTTGCGGCCTCCTCAAACGAAACGGTAACGTTTGCCTGGATATCCTCACCGCGTCTGGGAGCGTTGGGGTTGGAACGGCGACCGCCGCCTGCCGCACCGCCGCCGAAGAAGCTTGAGAAAATATCTCCCAGATCAAAATCCATTCCGCCGCCGAAGCCGCCACCGAAACCGCCTCCGAAGGGATTTCCGCCGCCGGCACCGAAGTTGGGGTCAACACCTGCGTGACCGTACTGATCATAGCGCGCCTTTTTGTCGGCATCGCTCAAAACCTCGTAAGCTTCGTTGGCTTCCTTAAACTTTTCTTCCGCAGTCTTGTCGCCGGGGTTAAGGTCGGGGTGATACTGCTTAGCCTTTTTTCTGTATGCTTTTTTGATTTCATCCTCACTTGCACCCTTCTGCAAGCCGAGGACTTCATAATAATCTCTTTTTTCTGCGGCCATACGACTGCTCCTTACATTCTAAGCCGTTCCGCCGAAAACGACGGAACGGTGGGTTAGATACAATTTGATTATTCGCCTGTTACATCCTTGAAGTCAGCGTCGTAGTAGCCGTTTTCGTCAGCACCGCCTGTGGGAGCGCCCTGTGCGGGGTCTGCACCCTGTGCAGCCTGAGCTGCCTGATACATTTTTTCGCTGATTTCATAGAACTTTGCCTGAAGCTCATCCTGCTTTGATTTGATGAGGTTGATGTCCTCACCCTTGAGAGCTTCTTTAAGAGCCTCTACCTTTGAAGTGATTTCAGCCTTGTCAGCCTCGGGGAATTTGTCGCCCTCTTCGCTGAGCATTTTTTCGCACTGATATACAAGCTGGTCAGCGTTGTTGCGTGTGTCGATTTCTTCGCGGCGCTGTTTATCCTCCTGAGCAAACTGTTCAGCCTCCTGAACAGCCTTTTCACTGTCTTCATTAGACATATTTGTGGAAGATGTGATGGAAATTGACTGTTCATGTTTTGTGCCGAGGTCCTTAGCAGAAACGTGAACGATACCGTTAGCGTCGATGTCGAAGGTTACTTCAATCTGAGGCACGCCGCGGCGTGCGGGAAGAATGCCGTCAAGGTGGAATACGCCGAGAGTTTTGTTATCCTTTGCAAATTCTCTTTCGCCCTGAAGAACGTGAACTTCAACTGAGGGCTGGTTATCAGCAGCAGTTGAGAAAATCTGGCTCTTCTTTACGGGGATTGTTGTATTTCTGTCGATAATCTTTGTGTTGATACCGCCCATTGTTTCAATACCGAGTGAAAGAGGAGTAACGTCAAGGAGAAGAAGACCCTTAACCTCACCGCCGAGAACACCTGCCTGAAGAGCGGCACCGATTGCTACACATTCGTCGGGGTTGATGCCCTTGAAGGGCTCTTTGCCGATGAACTTTTTGATAGCTTCCTGAACAGCAGGAATTCTTGAAGAACCGCCTACCATAAGAACCTTATCAATTTCGCCTGTTGAAAGGCCTGAGTCGCTGATTGCACGGCGAACGGGAGCCATTGTTGCTTCAACAAGGTCTGCTGTAAGCTCATTGAACTTTGCTCTTGTGAGGGTAAGCTCAAGGTGCTTGGGACCTGTTGCATCAACTGTGATATAGGGAAGATTGATATCTGATGAAGTTACGCCTGAAAGCTCGATTTTAGCTTTTTCTGCTGCTTCCTTCAATCTCTGCATTGCCATTTTGTCGCCCTTGAGAGAAACGCCGTTTGACTTCATAAATTCATCAACCATCCAGTCGATAATTCTCTGGTCAAAGTCGTCACCGCCGAGACGGTTGTTACCTGCTGTTGCAAGAACCTCCTGAACGCCGTCGCCCATTTCGATGATTGAAACGTCGAAGGTACCGCCGCCGAGGTCATAAACCATAACCTTCTGGTCATTTTCTTTGTCAATGCCGTAAGCAAGAGCTGCTGCTGTGGGCTCGTTGATAATTCTCTTAACCTCAAGGCCTGCAATTCTGCCTGCGTCCTTTGTTGCCTGACGCTGTGAGTCTGTGAAGTAAGCGGGAACTGTGATAACAGCCTCTGTTACTGTGTCGCCGAGATATGCTTCTGCATCAGCCTTGAGCTTCTGAAGAATCATTGCAGAAATTTCCTGAGGGGTGAACTTTTTGTCATCGATAGCCACCTTGTAGTCTGTGCCCATCTGGCGCTTGATTGATGCGATTGTTCTGTCGGGGTTTGTGATAGCCTGACGTTTTGCAACCTGACCAACCATTCTTTCGCCTGATTTGCCGAAAGCTACAACTGAGGGAGTTGTTCTTGCGCCCTCTGCGTTTGCAATAACAACGGGCTCGCCGCCTTCAATAACTGCTACACATGAGTTTGTTGTACCTAAGTCAATACCTATTACTTTTGCCATAATTATTTCCTCCTAAAGTATATATGTCAAATTAGTTTGCTACCGCTACCATAGCGGCACGAATAATTTTGTCACCTAATTTATAGCCCTTCATAAGGACGTTTGAAATTGAATTTTCGGGAAGATTTTCATCCTCGGTGTGCATCACTGCGTTGTGAAGATTGGGGTCAAATGCATCGCCCACTTCACCGAATGCATCAATACCAAGCTTTTTGAGTGCCTCACCAAACTGCTTGTAGGTAAGCTCAACACCCTTTTTATAATCTTCATAGCTTGTGTCCTCGCCGGGAGCAACACAACGCTCAAAATTATCAATAACGGGAAGCAGGTCATTAACAACTGAGGATTTGCACTCTGAATAAAGTGACTCCTTTTCACGCTGAGAGCGTTTGCGGAAGTTGTCATATTCAGCGGCCACTCTCAGAAGCTGATCCTTTGCTTCATTGAGCTCTGCCTGAAGCTTTTCTTCAGCGGCAGGCTCTTTTACTTCATCAACCTTAGCTTCGTTTTCTTCAGCTTCGGTTGTTGCCTTTGCCTTTTTTTCTTTAGCCATTACGGTCATCCTTTCATTCTTCTTTAAAAGTCTGCGTCAGAAGCTCACCAACCAGGTCTGTGAGATATTTAACGCTTGGAATTAAATTAGCATAATCTATTCTCGTCGGACCGATAATTCCGATTGAGCCGCGGCGGTTACCGTCTATATTATAGTTTGAAACGATAACGCTTGACTTCATAAGCTGACGGTAGGGGTTTTCACTGCCGATTTTAACGTCAACATCCTTGCTTTCGGACGCGGAAGAGAGGAGCTTGCTCAGAGGCTCACCCCGTCGCAGAAATTCAAGCAGTTCATAAGCGGTGTTGCCGTAATAATTGTTGTGATGCAATATATTGGACTGACCGCCCAGCATAACCTCGGTGTGAACGGCCTCCTGTGCCAAATCTGAAACAGCAGTCATCAGCGGAAGAAGGCTGAAAACGTCACCGCCCAAGGAAGCCACAAGGCTTTGCATCATCGGGGTATCAACCTCGCTGAGTAACTTGCCTACGAACGAAGCCTTGACCACGTTGTAAAAGCTTTCGAGTACAGATGCGTTCAGGTCAAAGTCACTGCGTGCAACCTTGCTTTTTATTACGCCTGTTGAGGTCATAAGCACAATCATTACCGTTCGCGTACCCACGGGAACAGCTTCAACACGCCTGATGTAAGCGCCCTCGCCCGATGGGGTTGTGCTCACTGCGGCACAGCCTGTCAGGTCTGCAAGAACCTCCCCTGCCCTTTCAAGAAGCTTTTCGGGGTCTGTCAGCGCTGAGCCGAAGCTGGCTTCAATGTGCCGCCTCAAAGATTCATCAATCTGACGGTTGACCATAAGATTGTCAACATAATAGCGGTATCCCTCGTTGGTGGGAATTCGCCCTGCAGAGGTGTGCGGCTGTTCAAGAAGGCCGAGAGCAGAAAGCTCCGCCATTTCGTTGCGCACCGTAGCAGATGAAACAGACATATCAAGCTCACTGAGCAACGACTTTGACCCCACAGGCTCACCGGTCTTTATATAAAGCTCCACAACGGCACCGAGAATCTTTTGCTTGCGTTCGCTGAGTTCCATTTCATCACCGCCTTTGTCACTCTTAGCACTCTTTGGTTGTGAGTGCTAACTCTGTTAATAATATACATTCTATTTTGCCCGTTGTCAAGAGATAAATGTGAATAATTTGTAAAAAATCAAGAAAGGTCAAATTATTTTAATTATTGATTTGACCGTAAAGGTCTGCTATAATATCTCAGTATTGAAAAGAGGGATACCGTGAACAATATAAAAAACGAACCTAAAATCAAAAATCCTCTGCTTCAGGCCGTAAGAGGTCAGCTTGAGCAAAGGGCGCAATGGCTGTATCTTTTATGTGATGAAGCAGGCAAAAAAGGTCTTGAATGGGAGGATTTTGCTCCCGCGGCAATCAAGAGGTGCGGGCTTGCACAGGGTAGTGAATTGGTAAAAAAAGGTAAAACAGACAGCTTGAAAGGGCTAAAGAGAACCTTGTTCAATCCTCCTGCACAGCTTGTTTTTGAAATGAAAATCAGAAAAAGCACAGATGATGAGCTGAGCATTGATTTCGGTTATTGCCCTCTTGTTAAGGGATGGCAGAAAATGGGCTGCACAAACGAAGAAATTGCCCGACTTTGTGACATTGCAATGTGCGGTGACAATGGAATCGCCCGGTGCTACGGCGCAACTCTTGAGTTGCCGAAGTGCATTGCAAAGGGTGACAGCATATGTCAGCTCAGATATAAAAAGTAATTATCGCGAGGACAATATGAACATTATCAAAAAAAATCTGACAACCGCAGGCAATTATGCCGTTGCTTTTTTGAAATGGCTGTTCATTTCCGCTGTTACCGGTCTTACGGCAGGCGGTGTGGGCATACTGTTTTCAAAAGGGCTTGAAGCGGTAAACAACCTGCGCAACGACCGACCCGAAATAATTTTGGGTCTTCCCGTTGCAGGCGTTATAATTGTATTTATATATAAAATATCCAAATTTGATGACAAAGGAACAAATCTTATCCTTTCCGCGGCACGGGGTAAGGACCAAGTTCCTTTCAGAATGGCACCGCTGATTTTTGCTTCAACCCTTCTCACTCACCTTACCGGAGGTTCTGCAGGCCGCGAGGGTGCGGCACTTCAGCTCGGAGGAAGTGTTGCAGGTCTCCTCAGCAGATGCTTTAAATTAAGCGACAACGACAGACGCATTATAATTATGTGCGGTATGAGTGCAGGCTTTTCCGCAGTTTTCGGCACCCCTCTTGCCGCCGCCGTTTTTGCCCTTGAGGTTGCAATTGTGGGCAGTATGCAGTATGCGGCGCTTCTGCCGTGTATGGTTTCAGCTTTGATTGCTTCATCGTTTGCAAGGCTTGCAGGCTGTCACGCAGAGCATTTTGAAATCACGCAGAGCGTTGATTTCAGCATTAAATCGGCAATGCTGATTGCCGTTCTCGGTGTGCTTTGTGCTTTGGTGGGCATGCTTTTTTCAGGCTCCCTGCATATGAGCGCCAAGTGGATTAAAAAGCTTTTACCCAATCCGTACATCCGCATCGTTGTCGGCTCTGCGGTAATTATTTTGCTGACCGTTGTTTTAAAAACAACAGCTTATAACGGTGCAGGCGTTAATCTGATTGAAGCCTCGTTTGCCGGCGAGGCTCCAAAAATCGCGTTTTTATTAAAAATTATTTTCACGGTGATCACTCTCGGCGTAGGCTTCAAGGGCGGCGAAATCGTGCCCACTCTTTGTATCGGTGCAACCTTTGGTTGTCTTTTCGGCACTCTTATCGGTTTTGCTCCCTCGCTTTGTGCGGCCGTGGGTATGGTAAGCGTATTCTGTGCCGTGACCAATGCTCCCCTGGCTTCGCTTGTTTTGGGATTTGAGCTTTTCGGCTTTGAGAATATGGAGTTTCTTTTTATCGGCATCGCTCTGAGCTTTGCGCTTTCAGGCAATGGCGGACTTTACCACGGACAGGGTAACAAATATAAATTCAGTTTTTCACAGGAGGAATAAAATGAACTTTCGTGATTTATCACCTACACCCCCTATGGGTTGGAACAGCTGGGACTGCTACGGTGCGGCAGTTAATGAAGAGCAGCTTCTTGCCAATGCAGATTATATGGCAAAGCATCTCAAAGACTACGGTTGGGAATATATTGTTTGCGACATTCAGTGGTCAGAGCCCACGGCAAACAGCTTTTATTATCACTACTTTGCTCCGCTTTGTATGGACGAATATTCTCGCCTTATTCCGTCGGTTGAGAAGTTTCCCTCCTCCGCAAACGGAAAAGGCTTCAAGCCGATTGCAGACTACGTTCACTCACTTGGTCTCAAATTCGGTATTCATATTATGAGAGGTATTCCCCGTCAGGCGGCACATCAAAACACCAAAATCAAATGCGAGGGCGTTACCGCCAAGGACATTGCAAAGCCCTCATCAATCTGCTTATGGAACCCCGATATGTACGGACTTGAAACTCACAAAAAAGGCGCTCAGGAGTACTACGATTCTATTTTCGAATTATACGCTTCCTGGGACGTTGACTACATAAAATGTGATGACATTGCCAACACAGAGATTTTCCCCCACGACCCGTACTCTGCACGCGAAGAAATTGAAATGATCAGAAAAGCCATTGACAAGTGCGGCAGAGATATGGTGCTCAGCCTTTCTCCCGGCCCTGCACCTGTGTGGGAACACGAGCACCTTGCAGCCAACGCAAATATGTGGCGAATGACAGGCGACTTCTGGGACGAATGGGATAAGCTTCACGCTATGTTTGAGCGTTGCCACGCCTGGCAGGAATACGTTCAGCCGGGTGCCTGGCCCGACTGCGATATGCTCCCCTTGGGCAGAATACAAAAAACCGAGGAATTGCCTCAATACCGAAACCGTTACACACGCTTTACCCACGACGAGCAGATTACAATGATGACCCTTTGGGGTATTTTCCGTTCGCCTCTTATGATGGGCGGTGAAATGCGTGAAAACGATGAATTTACCCTCTCCCTTCTTCAGAACAGAGAGCTTATTGATATGCTCAAAAATTCAAGCGGAGCAAGACAGTTCAAGCGCGAAGAAACCGACGGCAAGGGTGAAATCATCTGGACCTCCAAAGGTGACGGTTGCAAATACGTTGCTCTCTTTAACACAGACGATAAAGAAAGAGAAATCACATTTGACATCAATGACATTGCAATCGGCGGAGTTAAATACAGCGTGTGGGATATGTGGAAGCACGAGGAATACACAGAAACAGACAGCACCTTCACCGCAAAGGTTAACTCACACGGCGCAAGACTTTTTAAAATTACATTAAATTAACAGAAGGCTCGGAGTCAACTCCGAGCCTTTATTCTTTGTTTGACTGTTAATCACATTCTTCAATGCTCATACTTGCAACGGCGTTGAGGTCAAGGTCGGCAACATTACCGCCCGAAAACTCAAAATATCCCTGTGAAGCAACCATTGCCCCGTTATCTCCGCAGTATTTAAGCTCGGGGTAATAAAGCTCCCATTTACGCTCGGCACAAAGCTGTTCCATACGTTTTCTCAAAACTGAGTTTGCCGAAACTCCGCCTGCGAGCACAATTTTGTTATATTTCAAATCCTTGGCGGCTTTTTCCGTGTTTTCAACAAGGCAATCAACCACAGCGTTCATATATGAGGCGCCCAAATCGGGCACGCTGATTTCTTCACCCTTCTGCTTTGCAATGTTTATTATATTAAGCACAGCAGTTTTAAGGCCGGAAAAGCTGAAATCATACGGTGCACCGTCAACTCTGGGGTGAGGCAGTTTATATGCCTTAGGGTCGCCGTCTGCAGCAGTTTTGTCCATATTAAGTCCGCCCGGGTAAGGCAGGCCCATGGCACGGGCAGCTTTATCCATTGCTTCGCCTGCGGCATCATCGTGAGTGTAACCCACAATTTTAAAATCGGTATAGTCCTTAACTTCAATTATATGGCTGTGACCGCCCGAAACCACAAGGCACAAAAACGGCGGCTTCAAATCCTGATGAGTTATATAGTTTGATGCAATGTGTGAGCGCAGATGGTGAACGGGCACCAACGGCTTGCCTGTTGCAAAAGAAAGTCCCTTTGCAAAGTTAACTCCCACAAGAAGCGCACCGATAAGCCCCGGAGCATAAGTAACGGCAACGGCATCAATGTCGTCAATAGTACAGCCTGCATCTTCGAGGGCATTTTTAACCACGCCGCTGATTGCCTCGGCATGACGGCGGGAAGCAATTTCAGGCACAACTCCGCCATAAATTTTGTGTTCCTCCACCTGAGATGCAATCACGTTGGAAAGCACCTTTCTGCCGTCTTCCACAACGGAAGCGGCGGTTTCGTCACAAGATGATTCAATTCCTAAAATCTTCATAATCTCATCCTAAATCCAATGTCATTATTATTCCGTCTTCAGTTGGGTCAGAATAAAAATTCTTTCTTACCCCTCTGACGGTGTATCCTCTTTTTTCATAAAGGCTGATTGCAGACACATTGCTCTTTCTCACTTCAAGAGAAATGAACTCACAGCCACGCTCTTTTGCGCCTTTTTCAGCTTCACCGAGCAAAGCCGAAGCAATGCCGGAACGGCGGTATTTTCGGCTCACGGCAACGTTTGCAACATAAGCCTCACCCACAATTTCGTGTACTCCGATATAACCGAGCACCTTTTCCCCTGACAAAGCAACAAGAAAATGTGCGTTTTCATTTTGAAGCTCTGCCCTTATTGACTCTTCACTCCACGGGGCTGAAAAGCACTCTTTTTCAATCTGAGCAATTCCCTCAACATGAGCTTCGCTGAAAGGAACTGTTTTCATTATAATTAAATCCGCAAGAATTTCAAGATGATATTGAATTTCTTCAGCGCAGGAAAGATAATTTTCACTGTCACCGCCGTAAGGGTCGGCTATTCCGCCGCCTAAAACGGTGATTTTATTTGTCGGCGCAACGCTTTTAACAGCCTGCGCGTGGCTCGGGGTCATGCACACAAACAAATCCGTTTCGTCTGCGATATACTCTGAAAACGGTCTGCTTCGATGGGCAGAAATATCAACACCCATTCCCCTCACCGCTTCAACGGCTTCGGGAGTTGCGCTGTCCCCTGCAAAAGCATAAATTCCGCAGCTTGAACAGGTTATTCCGTCAAGCTTTTTTTCTTCAATTATTTTTTTAAACAGACCCTCCGCCATAGGACTTCGGCAGGTGTTGCCCGTACAAACAAAAGTTATATTCATAGTCAGTCACCTTTGGCCTCGTACCAGGTCTTGCCCGAATGAGCGTCAGCAAGGAGCTTGACCTTCATTGAGCAGGCTTTTTCCATTTCCTCAGCAAGAAGCTTTTCAACCATTTGAGCTTCATCATCGGGGGCTTCAACAATAATTTCATCGTGCACCTGCATAATAAGCCTTGAGCGAAGCTTCTCTTCTCTGAGGCGGTTATACACGTTTACCATTGCAATTTTGATTATATCTGCCGCTGTACCCTGAATAGGCATATTCCTTGCAACTCTTTCACCAAAGCCACGGGTGTTGAAGTTGGAGGAAGACAGCTCCGGAAGTGCTCTTCTTCTGCCGAAAAGGGTAGAAACATAGCCGTTTTCTTTTGCATTTTCCACAACGGACTGCATATACGCGTCAATTCCGCTGTAGTGGTTAAGATAACCTTTTATATATGAATCTGCTTCTTTTCGTGTTACTTTAATATCCTTTGCAAGGGAAAATGCACCGATGCCGTAAACAATGCCGAAGTTGACGGCCTTAGCCTTGCTTCGCATTGAGGGGGTTACAAATTCAACAGGCATATTAAACACCTGAGAAGCCGTAACGGTATGAATATCCATCTCATTATTGAAGGCATCTATCATGGCCTTATCATCGGCAATATGAGCAAGCACACGAAGCTCAATCTGAGAATAGTCAGCATCCACAAGCTTGTGACCCTCGGGGGCAACAAAGAATTTTCGCATCTCTTTGCCAACGGGAGTTCTCACGGGAATATTCTGCAAATTAGGCTCTGCGGAAGAAATTCTGCCTGTTCTGGTTTCCGTCTGACTGAGGGTTGAGCGGATTCTGCCGTCAGGAGCAATTTCCTTCACAAGACCCTCACAATAGGTGGATTTGAGCTTAGCGAGCATCCTGTATTCAAGCACCTTTTCAACTATAGGGTAGCTGTCTGCCAAATCATCAAGAACATCGGCGCTTGTGGAAAAGCCGCTTTTTGTTTTTTTGCGGGCAGGAAGACCGAGCTTTACAAAAAGGATTTCACCAAGCTGTTTGGGTGAATTGATGTTGAACTCCTCACCTGCCAGAGCATAAATGTCATCAACAAGAGTGTCTGTTTTAGTCTGCAGCTGTTCACCGTAGGCGATAATTCCCTCTCGGTCCACAAGGAAGCCTGCAACCTCCATTGAAGCCAGCACCTTTGCAAAAGGCACTTCAATGTTATTGAGCAAATCTGTCTGATTGTTTTCATCAATGGCAGACTTAATTTTTGCCCAGAGTGCGGGCATAACCGCGGCATTTCGGGCGCAGGGAAGATCAGTTTCAAAATGAGGAGTCACCGCACCATATTCGGCGGCAAGACGCTCGGGAGAATAGTCACTTCCCATAGGGTTGAGAATGTAGCCTGCAAGCATTGTGTCGCTGACATCACCCTTGATTTCAATTCCGTGGCGGAAAGCCCACTCGTAGAGGAGTTTGATGTTGTCAACAATTTTGGTGACCTTTTCATTTTCTAAAAGCTGTGCCAGATCCGAAGCAAAAACGAAGCTTGAATTGCGAACGGTATAAACAGCATTGTCGTCAGACACGGCAATAACTGAAATTTCACCGTCGTCATATTCGCAGGAAATAAACACCTGCTCACATTGGGGAATGCTTGCAAATGAGTCGATTTCTTTGATTTCAACAGTTTTGTCCGACTTGAAATCTTCAATTTCGATAGCTTTGTTATTTAATCCAATTTTTTCGATTAATTTATACATTTCAAGGCTTGTGAGAATTCTGATTGCCTTTTGCTCGTCCGTTTCGGCAGGAATGTAAGTGTCAAAATTCATATCAATGGGAGCGTCTGTGCGGATGGTGCCAAGAGTGTGGCTAAGGAGTGCCTGCTCCTTGTTATTTACAAGCTTGTCCTTCAACGTACCTCTGATGTCAAGAGAGTCAATGTTTTCATATATATAGTTAACGGTGGTGTATTTTTTGATTAAATCCCCTGCCGTTTTAGGGCCGACACCCGGTACACCGGGAATATTATCGGAGGAGTCTCCCTGCAAAGCTTTGAGCTCAATCATCTGATAAGGCTCAACTCCGTAATCCTCAAAGAGCTTGGCTTTGTCGTAATAAACCGTGCCTTTGGAGGTTGCAAGCAATACAACGGAATCGTCGCTGATAAGCTGAAGGCTGTCACGGTCTCCCGTTGCTATAAAGCATTTATCCTCCCCTGTGCAGGCGGCGCTGATTGTGCCGAGAATGTCGTCAGCCTCCCAACCTTCGGTTTCAACAATTTTGTAGCCGAGGGCGGTAAGCAATTCTTTAATCACGGGCATCTGCTCACAAAGCTCGGCAGGCATACCCTTTCTGCCCGCTTTGTAGTCTTTATACATTTCGTGGCGGAAGGTGGGGGCTTTCAGGTCAAAGGCAACAGCCACCCTGTCAGGCTTATATTCATTTTTAAGGCTGAGGAAAATATTCATAAAGCCCTGAACGGCATTTGTAAATCTGCCGTCCTTGGTGGTGAGAATTTTAATTCCGTAAAATGCACGGTTTGCAATGCTGTTTCCGTCAATTACCAAAAAGCGCATACAATTCCTCCGAAAAATAATCTTCATATATTATATCATACTTTTGACAAGTTGTGTTGGATTATGTTAAAATATTTTTCGGATGTGATTATATGAAAATAAAAAATTTAAATATTGACGGTTATGCTGCCCTTGCCCCCATGGCCGGAGTTGCAGACAGAGCCTTCAGAGAGCTGTGCAAAGGCTACGGAGCGGCTTATGTAATAACTGAAATGGTAAGCTCAAAGGGACTGACGATGCAGGATAAAAAGTCAAAAGAGCTTCTTTTGATTTCTGATATTGAGCACCCTGCGGGAGCGCAGATTTTTGGTGACACACCCGAAACCATGGCACTTGCGGCAAAAAAGGCCCTTGAATTTGACCCTGACTTTATCGACATCAATATGGGTTGCCCCGCCCCCAAAATAGCAGGCAACGGTGCAGGCAGTGCGCTGATGAAAAAGCCGAAGCTTGCCGGAGAAATTGTCAAAGCTGTGCGTGAGGTTGTGGATTTGCCCCTGAGTGTTAAAATGCGTATAGGCTGGGACGAAAACAGTATCAACTGCGTTGAGCTTGCAAAAATATGCGAGGCAAACGGTGCAGATGCCATAACCGTTCACGGCAGAACCAAAGTGCAGATGTATTCTCCCCCCGTTGACCTCAAACCAATTGCCGAAGTCAAAAAAGCGGTAAGCATTCCCGTCATCGGCAACGGTGATATTGTTGACGGCAAATCTGCAGAAATTATGCTCAACGAAACAGGCTGTGACTTTCTTATGGTGGGTCGGGGTGCATTGGGCGCACCCTGGGTTTTCAGCGCGATAAACGCTTACCTTAAAAAGGGTGAAATTCTCCCTGAACCGGACATTGAAGAAAAAATGGAAGTTATGCTTCGTCATATCCGCACACTTTGTGAATACAAGGGTGAATATGTAGGAATGAGAGAAGCCAGAAAACACGCCGCATGGTACATCAAGGGTATGCGCGGTGCCGCAGAATTCCGAAGAGAGATCGGCGGCCTTGAGCATATTGAACAGCTTGAAGATATTGCACAAAAAATCAAAATCTGTTGTAAATCTTTGTAAAGCAAAAAGCCTTGCTTCATAAAAAAATCAAATGCATTATACAATGCATATACGCTCGGAAATGAGAAATTTAAAATTTCAATTTTCGACAGAAAATGACGCTGTAAAGTTATTAACTTTACATAAAACCTGTTCAAAACTCTGTTTTACCCTTGAAAATCCGTGTATTTTGCACATTTTCCACAGAGTTTTGCACAAGTGACAAGTTTTTGCACTTCCACCGCAAGCAAATTGCTTTACACCAAAAACCACCAAAAAATAATATTCATCGGTGTGTTTTTATTCACCAAAATACATCGCGGTTGCATTCAAACTTGATTTTTTTCTTTTTATTAAAACCTATTGACAAACACCCAAAAACTGACTAATATTTCATTAAAGAGAACAATTTTTACGGAGGGATAATACATTATGACATTCGAAAAAATAAGAACTATTCTCAGCGAACAGCTTTCTGTTGAGGAAGATGAAATCACCCTTAGCAGCAACATAATAGATGACCTTGGCGCAGACAGTCTTGACCTTGTGGATATGGCAATGACCGTTGAAGATGAATTCGGAATTGAGCTTCCTGAAGAAATGCTTGAAAAGGTTCAGACTGTTGAAGATGTTATAAATTATATTGACAGCATATAAACTAAAAAGCACCGTTCATACAAAAGAACGGTGCTTGATTTTTGTAAAGTATTTTTAGTTTACAATCTTATTTTTCGGCATAAAACCAAGTGATTTTTGTAAAGCTTATCAACTTTACCTTGTGGCATCATACAGACAATCACAAAGAGTGCCGAGCTGCTCCATCGTCAGGCTTTCGGGTCGCACGGTGACGGCAAGCCCTGCATTTTCTATGGCAGAATTTACAGTTTCTTTTGGAAGACCCATTCCTGCGCTCAGAGAGTTGGAAGCAGTTTTTCTTCTTTGTGCGAACGCCGCTTTAATCATAGAGAAAAAGAACCTTCTGTCTTTAATTTCAACGGGGGGATTTTCTCTCAAATCAAGGCGGATAACTGCACTGTCAACGTTTGGTGACGGCATAAACGAGCCGCGTGACACATCAAACACTTTTTTGCTCTCAGCATAGAAATTAACAGCAACTGTAACTGCGCCTGCATCACGGCTGCCAACCTTGGCGCAAAGACGCTGAGCCGCCTCTTTCTGCACCATAACGGTGATTGACTCAGCCCCTATTCCGCTTTCGAGAAGCTTCATAATAACGGGAGAAGTGATGTAATAAGGCAGATTTGCGCACACCACAAAGGGCATATCGCCAAAATGCTCGGCAATAATTTTGTGCAAATCAGCTTTGAGCACATCCTCGTTGATGATGGTTACATTGTCAAAATCCGACAGTGTTTCATCAAGTACGGGCAAAAGGCGTGTATCAAGCTCAATACACACAACCTTGTCGGCTCTTTTGGCAAGCTCGGCGGTAAGAACACCAACGCCTGCGCCGATTTCAAGAGCTCCGTAGCCCTCTCTTGCGCCTCCCTCCTCGGCAATTCGGGGACAAACGGAAGGGTTAACTATAAAATTCTGACCCAGAGCCTTTGAAAAAGTAAATCCGTGGCGAGTCATAACGTCTTTTATTACGGAAATATCCGATAAATTTTTCATAAAAACCTCGCAATCTCTTGCATTTAAACAGAAATGATATATAATAAAATACGGTTATATTATACTTAGGAGGACACGTTATGTCAATATTAGTAACAGGCGGCGCAGGTTTTATCGGTTCACACACTTGCGTTGAGCTTCTTAATGCAGGCTTTGAGGTTGTTATTGTTGACAATTTTTACAACAGCCAGCCCGAAAGCCTTAACAGAATCAAAAAAATTACCGGCAAGGATTTTAAATTCTATGAGGTAGACATCCGAGACAAAGCAGGCCTTGACAAGGTTTTCAGCGAAAACAAAATTGATGCCGTTATTCACTTTGCAGGACTCAAGGCTGTTGGCGAAAGCTGTCAGAAGCCTCTTGAATATTATGAAAACAACATCGGCGGAACTGTTACTCTTTGCGAAGCTATGCGCGACGCAGGCTGTAAGAAGATTGTGTTCAGCTCATCTGCCACAGTTTACGGCAGTGACAACGTTTCACCTCTCACCGAAAATATGAAAATCGGCGGAACAACAAACCCTTACGGCACAACCAAATATATGATTGAGCTTATTTTGCAGGATTTGTACGCCTCTGACAATGAGTGGAGCGTTGTTATTCTTCGCTATTTCAACCCCATCGGTGCTCACGAAAGCGGAATGATTGGCGAAAACCCCAACGGTATCCCCAACAATCTTATGCCTTACATCACTCAGGTTGCTATCGGAAAATTGCCTCAGCTGAGTGTTTTCGGTGACGACTATGACACTCACGACGGCACAGGCGTACGCGACTATATCCACGTTGTTGACCTTGCTCTCGGTCATATCAAGGCTGTTGAAAAAGCACTTAATTCAAACGAAATCAATGCTTACAATCTCGGCACAGGCACAGGCTACAGCGTGCTTGACATTGTGAAAGCATTTGAAAAAGCATCCGGTCAGACAGTAAACTACAAAATTGTTGACCGCCGTCCCGGCGACCTTGCAACCTGCTATTCCGACCCCTCAAAGGCTCTTAACGAGCTTGGCTGGAAGGCTGAAAGAGACCTCAACAAAATGTGTGAGGACTCCTGGCGCTGGCAGAAGAACAATCCCAACGGATTTGAGGAATAATTTTAGTGTTCCGCTGAATTTCGGCGGAACATTCTTTTAAGGAGACTACTATGGAGCTTACCGAAACTTATAACGACGCCCCCGAGGTTGCCGTGCTTGTGGGCATTGATATGGGAACTTACGACGCTGAGGTTTCCATTGATGAGCTTGAAGAGCTGGCAAGAACTGCAGGTGCAGTTGTGTCGGCAAGAGTTATTCAGAAAAGGGATAAACCCGACACCGCAACCTACATCGGCAGCGGACGCATTCTTGAGGTTAAAGAATATTGTGAAAACAATGACGTTGACCTTTTGATTTTTGACTGTGAGCTTTCCCCCTCTCAGCAGAGAAACATCGAAAACGAAACAAACATCCGCGTTATTGACCGCACGATGCTCATTCTTGACATTTTTGCCGCCCGTGCAAGAAGCGGCGAAGGCAAAATTCAGGTTGAGCTGGCTCAGCTCAAATATTCTCTCCCCCGTCTCGGCGGCAAGGGCAAGGAGCTTTCACGTCTTGGCGGCGGAATCGGCACAAGAGGTCCCGGTGAAACAAAGCTTGAAAGTGACCGCCGACATATCCGCAGACGAATTCAGAGCCTTGAAGAGGATTTGGCAGAAATTGCAAAACGACGCGAACAGCTTCGCCACAGACGCGAAAAAGACGGTGTTGAAACAATTGCTATTATCGGTTACACCAACGCAGGCAAATCCACGCTGATGAATGCCCTCACCCAGGCAGGTGTGCTTGCAGAAAACAAACTGTTTGCCACCCTTGACCCCACGTCGAGAGCGCTTACTCTGCCCGACGGCAGAGAGGTTATGCTCATTGACACGGTAGGTCTCATCCGCAGATTGCCCCACCATCTTGTTGAAGCCTTCAAATCCACCCTTGAAGAGGCGGCAAATGCAACGGCAATTCTCAATGTGTGCGACGCATCTGACCCTCATTGCGGTGAGCATTTGCAGGTGACTTACGATTTGCTCCGTTCACTCGGTTGTCAGGATAAGCCGATTATTTCCGTAATGAACAAATGCGACAAGGCAGACAACCTCTATGCTCTGCCCAACATCGGCAAATTCTGTATGATTTCTGCCCTCACGGGCGAAGGACTTCCCCAGCTTCTTGCAACAATTCAAATTTCTCTGCCACCTACAAGAAAAAGAGTTGAGTTCCTCTTTCCTTACGACAAGGGCGGACTTGCCAACAAGGTGCGCGAAGACGGCGTAATTCTTGCAGAAGAATACCGTGCCGAGGGCATCTACATCAAAGCGGTGTCCGACATAATCTTCATTGAAAAAAACAAGCAATATCTGATATAAGCATATAAAAAGCCAATGCGAGGATTTTTCGCATTGGCTTTTTGTTTTAATAGTATGATATTACTTCCCCTGCTTCAAGGGATTTTTTAACGTTGATTATTCTCTGGTTTTCTGAGCCTCGGAATTTCAGGGTGATATTTTTAAGCTCCTGTCTGAACTCACCGTCAACGAGCACGTCAATCATACTGAGCATTTCGTCGGTAACTTCACACCTTGCGCGGCTGTCTTTTAATAACTCTTCATCAAAAAGATATCCCGTATAGCACCAGATATTTTTGTGAGGATACTGCTCCCTCACCTTTTTGAGAAAGGGCACAAGTGCTCTTTGGTTCTGCGGTTCAAAGGGTTCACCGCCAAGGAGAGTCAGACCGTTGATAAAATCAGGAGAAAGGGCGTTTAAAAGCTCTTTTTCCGTTTCTTGGGCAAATTCCCTGCCGTAGCAGAAATTCCACGTTTCGGGGTTAAAGCAGCCCTCACAGCGGTGGGTACATCCCGACACAAACAGCGAAACTCTTACGCCCTCGCCGTTGGCAATGTCAGTTTTTTTGATTTCGCCGTAATACATTACAGATGAAGCACTCTTTCTTTAATTTCCTGAGTTCTGCCCTGATTCCAGAACTGTGAGCCGATGTAGCCGCAGGTTCTTCTTGCAACGTTCATCTTAGCCTGGTCACGGTTGCCGCAGTTGGGGCATTCCCAAACAAGCTTGCCACCGTCGTCAGAAACAATCATAATTTCACCGTCATAGCCACATTCCTGACAATAGTCACTCTTGGTGTTAAGCTCGGCGTACATAATGTTATCATAAATAAACTTGATCACCTGCAAAACAGCTTCAAGGTTCTGCTGCATATTGGGAACCTCAACATAAGAAATTGCACCGCCTGTGGAAAGAGCCTGGAACTGAGCTTCAAAGCTGAGCTTGTCGAAGGCATTGATTTCCTCCGTTACGTGAACGTGGTAGCTGTTGGTGATATAGTTTTTGTCGGTTACACCCTCAACAATACCAAATCTCTGCTGAAGGCACTTTGCAAAGCGGTAGGTTGTGCTTTCCAGCGGAGTGCCGTAAATACCAAAACCGATAGTGGTTTCTGCCTTCCACTGATTGCAGGCCTTGTTCATATATTTCATAACATCAATTGCAAAAGGAGTGGCCTCGGGGTCGGTGTGTGACTTGCCTGTCATATACCTCACACATTCGCAAAGACCTGCATAACCCAGAGAAATTGTAGAATATCCGCCGTAAAGAAGCTCATCAATGGGTGTTCCCTTGGGAAGGCGGGCAATAGCACCGTGCTGCCACAAAATAGGTGCGGCATCTGAAAGTGTGCCTTTGAGACGGTTATGGCGGCACATAAGTGCCTCGTAGCAAAGGGCAAGTCTTTCATCAAAAATCTGCCAGAATTTATTCATATCTTTGCCCGAAGAAAGAGCAACGTCAACAAGGTTGATTGTTACAACGCCCTGATTGAAGCGGCCGTAGAACTGATATTCACCCTTTTCGTTTTTCCAGGGAGTGAGCGCACTTCTGCAGCCCATAACGGGGAAGCAGTTACCCTCCTTGAGCTCTTTCATCTTCTTTTCGGAAATGTAGTCGGGCACAAGTCGCTTGGCCGTACACTTGGCGGCAAGCTCGGTGAGGTAATAATAGCGTGAGCCGGGCTGAATGTTATCTTCTTCAAGAACATAAATCAGCTTGGGGAACGCAGGAGTTACCCACACACCGCTTTCGTTTTTAACACCCTGATAACGCTGATTGAGGGTTTCTTCAATAATCAAAGCAAGGTCGGCCTTTTCCTGCTCATTTTTAGCTTCGTTCAGATACATAAACACCGTAACAAAAGGTGCCTGTCCGTTGGTTGTGAGAAGAGTAACCACCTGATACTGAATTGTCTGAACGCCCTTGCGAATTTCTTCGCGAAGACGTCTTTCAACCACCTTATTGATAGTCTCTTCGTCAGCACTGCCGCCGAACTCCTCTGCTTCAACGAGAACATCCTTGCGGATTTTTTCTCTTGAAACCTGAACAAATGGAGCAAGGTGGGCAAGGCTGATGCTCTGACCGCCGTACTGACTGCTGGCAACCTGAGCAATAATCTGAGTTGAAATATTGCAGGCTGTGGAAAAGCTGTGGGGCTTTTCAATGCAGGTGCCGCTGATGACAGTACCGTTCTGGAGCATATCCTCAAGATTAACAAGGTCGCAGTTATGCATATGCTGAGCAAAATAGTCCATATCGTGGAAATGGATTATACCCTGCTCGTGAGCTTCAGTGATGTGCTGAGGAAGAAGGATTCTTTTGGTGATGTCCTTGCTTACCTCACCTGCCATATAGTCACGCTGAACGCTGTTGACAGTGGGGTTTTTGTTGGAATTTTCCTGCTTAACCTCTTCGTTATTACATTCAATGAGAGAAAGAATCTGATTGTCGGTAGTGTTTGCCTTACGGATAAGAGAACGGGTGTAACGGTATTTAACATATCGTCTTGCTACGTCAAATGCACCCTGTGCCATAATCTGGTTTTCTACAATGTCCTGAATTTCTTCAACAGAAAATGCTCTGTTTGCCTTGCTGATTTTAAACTCTACATATTCAGAAATTTCTTTAATCTGCGCGTCAGAAAGCTCTTTTTTGCCGCCGTTTGCTTCATTGGCCTTTGTTATAGCCATAGCAATTTTGGACACATCAAAATCAACTTCAGAGCCGTTTCTTTTAATAATTCTCATAAATTCACCTTTCTGAGGGCATCCCTCTAATCAAATTCCACTTAATTTTAATACCCAAATACTGTGCCGATGTTTTATAATAATACTATATGTTGTGTTATAAGTCAATAGGTTTTTATATAAAGTAAAAAATTTCCTCCCCGAAGGGAGGAACTGAATTTTACAGCTTGCCGCCGTTTTTAATAAACAAGTCACGAAGCTCCTGCTTGCGTTCGTCTGTATAAGTGTATGCCCAGAGGTTGAAAATGCCGTCAAAATCTTCAAAGCTTTCATCATTGTGGTGAATTGCCTCCCCCACCGTGTAGGGGAGATTAAACTCCATTGTGCCGTTGGAGGCAATGAAGCATTCATCAGCAATGTCCACAGCACGTCGGTTGACATCAATTTTTTCAAATTCCTCGTCATACTTAATCTGAGTTGTGGGAAAAAGAATTGTCTTTGCATCAGAAAGCTCATAAAACTCAGTCTTTGTTCCCAGATGCCCGTGGTGAGCCGCCTGCATAATGTCACACCTGAGAAGCTTGCCGAATCGAGGGCAGACTATGTCGCTTTCTTCGTGACCTGCATCACCGGGGAACTGAACCGTACTTCCGCAGGCATTCATAATAAGCATCGTGGAAGAGTCATTATAATTGAGGTTTGAGTTGGGGTAAACGTCCTCGTGAGTGCAAAGCACACGGAATTCAAGATTGCGCACAAAAAAGTGCTGACCTGAATGAAGCTTTATCTTTTTGATTTCCGGATGCTCTTCAAAAAGCCGTTCATACATTCTCTGAAAATTTTTGCCCGAGTTCATCCAGTTATGGCTGTCACGATGCTCAGTTGAGATGAAGTTGTAATACAGTGCCTCAATTTCGATATCGCTTTTATACCTTAATATATCGCAGAATTTTCCCACATGGTCCTCATGAGCGTGAGAAAAGAACCAGCCTGCAACCTTTATTTTTTCTCCGTCGGGTGTATTTTTTCTAAGGAAATTATATATTCTCTCATCGTCGTTGATCGAATAAGGGTGGGCACTGTCAACTATGAAAAAGCTGTTATCACAGCATCGGATAATATAACACATTCCGCAGTCAATGAGAGTGTGGTCAACCTCAAACTGCCACAGAGTCGTGGGGCAACGCTGTTCAACATCAGGCATTTTTGCATCATAAAGCTGAGTGAATCCGTCACCGATTATGCGAAGCGAAGCATCGTGAGAGGTATAATAAACGTGAAGGCAGAAGCCGTCCTTCACCATTGTGGTATAATAGTTCTCACCGAAAGAGGTTTCGTCAAAAACGGTGTAGCCCATTGCGAGAGCCTCGGCAACATAAGAGTCCATATCGGCTTTTGCTTTGTTTCTGTAAAGAAAAAGCCATGCACCGTTGTTGCAATCATATGGGGGTTCATAGCCCTCGGGAAGAGACGGAATTTTACTTATAACATTTTGCATAAGATTCACTCCTACAATAAATTAAGTGATTTTAATATAACTACGCCGACAAAAACCGTGAGCACAGAGCCGATACTTGTCCACACAACAAGCTGACCCGCAAGCTGCTCATCGTTGTGCATTTCTGCCGCCATAACTGCGCTTGAAACAGCTATAGGCGAGCCAAAAAGAGCAACAAACGCGGCGTAATCATCACTGCCGAAGCTGAACAAGCCTGCTTTGGTGAAAAGAATTGCGCAACCAACACCTATTACGGGAGCTATTACAATTCTGAGCAAAGTACCGAAAGCAATCTGCTTTTTAAGAGAGCTGATAGCTTCAAACGAAAACTGACCGCCCAGAACAATAAGCATCAGCGGTGAAGCCATTTTTGCAACGGTGGAAATTGCCGAATACAAAAACGGAAGCTGATTTTTTATGGTGAAGCCGGAAATAAAGCTTCTTGCCACAAGGCACAAAAGGCCCAGGCAAATTGCAATAATCAGCGGATTTTTTATAATTTTAACTGCGATTGATTTAACACTCGGTTTTTCGTTTTCACCGTCTTTAATAAAGACAGTCAGCGAAATAACCGCTAAAACATTAAAAAGAGCAATGGAAAAAGCCGAAAGCACCGACACCACCGCAAGCGTTGTGTCACCGCCCAAAGCCTGAGCAAGAGGTATGCCGATTATGGCAAAATTTGAGCGAAATGCACTTTGAAGAATAACGCCCTTTTGCTTCGGCTCTCTGACAAAAAGCATAACCGCAACCAAGCCGACAGCAAAAAGCACAAGAATTGCACCCACGGCATAGCCCACAGTTGACCAATTGATTGAAGAAATGCCGTCGATTTCATACACGTTAAAAAACAACAGCATAGGCAGTGCCACTCTGAAGCCGAGCTTGTTGGCGGTTTTGAGAAACTTTTCGTCATAAAACCTTCTCTGACGAAGAAAATAACCCAGAGCAATGAGCAAAACAATAGGCAAAACCGCATTTGCGGCATACAAAAAAATGCTTATCATAGCCGGGCTCTTTCTTTCATTACGGTGTCGTAGGCCTCCTGCAACCACTGCCTTGCCTTTTCAACCCCGTCATCGTTGCCTTCAAATTCAAGCGACTGAATTTTGCTTTCATCCACAGCGTCAAAGGATTGATTGCCCACAAAGCACTGGGCGCAAACAACAAAGCTCTTTTCGCCGTCAGTCTCTTTTTCATTGAGAAAGGTGCGGTATTTAAACTCCTCGTCTGAGGCATTATGCCTTTGGGGATTTAATGAAAGTGAGCCTGTGTAGGAATTGCTTTTCCAGCCTACATTGGCCGCACCCACAAGATATTTGTAGCTTAAAACTTTTACTTCACTCATCGCCAAGCCTCCGTTCAATACTGAAACATTATATCACCTTTTAAAAATCATATCAACAAAAAAGAGGCAGAAAATATCTGCCTCAAAAATTATTTATTCTCACTGTTTTGCTGTTATCAAAAGACACAGCGTAACTCTCTGCGGTCAGGTCATTTCTCACGGGATAATCGGTAGAGAGAATCTGTGCTCCGCTGAGCATAGCATTTTCACGCTTTTCCTGTGACACAGAGGTGAAGGTATCCACCTGAGTTCTCACAATGAGGTTATACTCCCCTATTATTTCTTCGCTTGCTTCAAGAGCCTCTGTCGGGTCATTGATGAGCAAAAAGCTCGCGTAAGACAAATCCTTATCATCATAACGAAGCATAGGAAACATCGCCTGAGTTTTAATACTTTCATCAAGGGCAATGTATTCCTCGGTCACAGCCGTGTCGTGAAGAAGCACAAGCACCTTACCGAGCATATCCTCAGCCTCACACCAATCGTCAGCAAAACGCATTTCAGCAAAGGAATTATACTCGCGAAGCATATCCTTCGGAGTAAAAAGCTTATCGCCCAAAGTCTTATAAAGAAGCTCCTCCAGCACCAAAGTATAATCAAGGTTAAAAAACTTCATATTTTCCATCGGGAAGAACAGAGTTTTCGGCTCAATAATGATTGTAACGGGCAAATGATTCGGATTATAATCTGACCACATTCTGATTTCTTTAAGAGCAAGTTCAAAATCGTAGCAGGTTGTTCCGTTGTCAAGGTTGGGGCTGTGCATACAGACAAATGAAATATCCTCGCCGTTTTTTACGGTTTCAATATCCATTTCGATGCTTCTTATTCCGCAATTGAACTGTTCGGTAAGAGTCTGGCTTGAAAACTCTCCCGATTTGTCACTTACAAGCCCGAATGTCAGGGTTGAAAGATTATCAAAAATCTGACGGTAAGCCTCAACGGATTGTGTCTGATAGCTGTTGTGAGTAGCAATGAATGAAAGTTCATTAAACTTAACTCCGTTTTCCGGCGATTGTTTTAAATCACCTGCAAAAAAATTCTGCTCATTTATTCTGGGCATCTCTGAATTTGCATATGCCGTTTCGAGCTGTGCAATTCTCTGTGTCTGAGCCTGTTTGTCAATTTCGCGTTGAGCGGCATTTTGTGAAAAAACCGACGGCAAAAGCATCACCGTAGCCACAAGAAGTGATACCGCTTTTTTTATTATATTTCCTAACATAATCATACCTCACTTAAGCAATGCAGTCATTATAGCAATTTAAAATTAAAAATGCAATATAAATCCATTGAAAATAGGATTTATTGTGATATAATAGGATTATCTTTTTTCAGGAGGTATAATATGTCTTTTAAAGAAAAACCTGTAAGAGGCTCAACCAAGAACCCTGACCATATAATGCTCAGCATCTCTGACGATGCAAAAACCACTATGACCGTTACCTGGAGAACCTCCACCGATGTTCCCACAGGCTATGCTCTTTGCCGCAAAGACGGTTGCAACGATGAAATCAGAGCAGAAGCAATCTCTGAAATTTTTGAAAGTGACATTGACGTCAGCTACATTCATTGGGCAAAAATCACAGGTCTTGAGCCCGGCACAAAATATTATTACACCTGCGGTAACGACGAAAACCGAAGTGATGAGTTTTATTTTGAAACAGAGCCCGAAAACCTGACAAAATTCAAATTCATTGCAATTTCCGACCATCAGAAGTGCAAAAACTTCAACAAGCCCGATTATTCTGAATTGCAGGATTGGCTCAACGAAATTCTTAAAAAGCACCCTGACACCCGCTTTATTTTAACAGGCGGCGACAACACAGACTGCGGTCAGCACGAGGTTCAGTGGAACGGTATGTTCAGCGGACTTACGGGAATTATTGAGCACATTCCGTATATGATGACCCTCGGCAATCATGACAACCGCGGCTTTGAGGTTTACAGCGAAGAAGAGTGCATCGGCAGATATTATTCCGAGCCTGCTGAATTTTTCGGCAAGCAGTTTAAATATTCTTACCCCTACAACGGGCCTAAGGATTGGAAGACCGAAAACTACTCTTTCAACTACGGCAACTGTCACTTTGTGGTTTACGGCATAAACGGCCCCGAGGACGTGAACGAATGGTCACTTGAAGACCACAAAAGCCACGACAAAACCTGGACCTTCGGTGCTTATCACTTCCCCATTTACTATTCAGGCCCTGAGCTTTCCAACGACGATGCCTACCCGATGATGAGAGAAAGTATGGAAAAATGCGACATTCTTTTCTCAGGTCACGAGCATAACTTTTCAAGAAGCTATCCCATAAGAAATGAGGAGCTTTTTGACAAGCCTTCTCAGGGCACAATTCACTATATGCTGGGCAACGCCAACAACAATCCCCCCGGCTCACGCACACTTGACAAGGTGTGGCATTGCTCCTTCTATCCGCAGGAGGAATATAACCAGATGGTTGCAATCGTTGAGGTTGACGGCAACAAGGTTACAATGACATCTGTTTTAAACGACGGCAGAATTGTGGATGAGTGCATCATTGACAAAGAAAAGGACGACATATTCCCCCACCGAGTTGCTCCCATTTTCAAGCAGACAAGGCTGATGTTCAAGGGTGTTGACCTGGGTCTTTGTATGGCAATTACTCCCCCCGAAGAAAAAGATGGTGTGTGGTACGCTCCCATGGCAACAATGGTGTCTTTCATCGGCGGTCTTTCCGTTAAAGAAAAGGGCAAGGTCACCTGTGAGGTTTACGGACACAAGGCAACATTTTTTGAAGGCAGCGATGTAGCCCTTGCCGACGGTAAGGAATTCACAATGAATGCCAAGGTTTACCGCGGCAGAGAAAATCAGCTTTATATTCCCATTGAAGGATTTACAAAAATTTTCGGTATGAAATGGGCATATGCCAAGAGAAATAATTTCATATCGGTTGAATACATCAACGAAGATAAACCGGTAACCCTTCAGCCGTAACTCCTTGAGGTAAGGAGGGCTGTTGGCTGACGGCAGCGTTTCGTAAAGGTTAACGACCTTGGCAATCCGTTAACAAAGCAAAGAAATCGGGAGGGCAAATGCCCTCCCGTAATTTATATGGTATTATCAGATATCAAAAAGTCCTCTTCTCTTAACGCAGGTTTCGAGGTTGATTGCTTCATAAACGCCGTCGTCAAAGAGGTCGCAGATTTTTTTGTACTCATCAAGAGGAAGAGTTTCAAGGGTGTAATTGTTTGCAATGCAGAATGCAACGATTTCGCCTGTTGCCTTGTAGGCATCGCGGAATGCAAGACCCTTGCTTACAAGGTAGTCTGCGCAGTCGGTGGCGTTGATAAATCCGCCTGCAGCCGCTTTTCTCATATTTTCGGGCAAAGCGGTCATTGTGTCAATCATAGGAATAAATGCTGTCAGGCACATTCTCACTGTGTCGATAGCCTCAAAGGTGAGATCCTTATCCTCCTGCATATCTTTGTTATAAGCAAGGGGAAGACCTTTCATCATTGTGAGAAGAGCATTCAAATCACCGAAAACACGGCCTGCCTTACCGCGGATAAGCTCTGCAAGGTCGGGGTTTTTCTTCTGAGGCATAATGCTTGAGCCTGTTGAAAAAGCATCGTCAAGCTCAACAAATTTAAACTCCCAGGAGCACCAGAGAATAATCTCTTCGCTGAAGCGTGAAAGATGCACCATAACAAGTGACATTGCGCAGGCAATTTCAGCGCAGAAATCTCTGTCGGCAACGCCGTCAAGGGTGTTAGCGGTATAGCCGCCCTCAAAGCCCAAAAGCTTTGCAGACATTGCTCTGTCGATAGGATATGTAGTGCCTGCCAGCGCGCCTGAGCCCAGAGGAGAAACGTCCATTCGCTTAACAGCATCCTCAAGGCGGCTTACATCACGCTTGAACATTTCAATATATGCGCCAAAGTGGTAGCCCATTGTGATTGGCTGAGCACGCTGAAGATGAGTGTAGCCGGGCATAACCATTTTGGAATATTCTTTCTTTTTCTTTTCGAGTACGGTCAGAAGCTCCTCAAGCTGAGCCTTGATTGAAGCGCACTCCTTTTTGAGATACATTCTCACGTCGGTGGCAACCTGGTCGTTACGGCTTCTTGCTGTGTGAAGTCTTTTGCCGGGGTCGCCCACACGGGCTGTGAGGGTCTGCTCAATAAATGTGTGGATATCCTCCGCATCGGGGTCAATCGTAAGCTCACCTGCAGTGATTTCATCACGGATTTTGTTAAGCTCTTTAATTATAATATCGCAATCCTCTGCGCTGATAATACCCTGCGCGCCGAGCATTGTTGCGTGGCCGATACTGCCGTTGATGTCTTCAACATACATACGGCTGTCGGTTGCAATGGATGAATTGAAGTCGTTGGTTTTTTTATCGGCCTCTTTTGAAAAACGGCCTGCCCAAAGTTTCATTTTTGTCGCTCCTTAGTTTACAAATCTACGGTTTAATATTTTATCACAAAAAGTATTTCAATGCAATTATTTTATCACTTTTATTACGGCTTTGTGCTCTTTTGTGTAATCGGTTGAAAATTCAAGTGCATTTTTAAACAGCTTTTCGGCAGAAGAGAAGCTGTCTTTTTTGTTTGAATAAAGGGTTGCAATAACGTCGCCCGTCTGCACCCTGTCCCCTGTTTTTTTGTGAAGAATTATGCCTGCGGAAAAGTCGATTGAGTCTTCCTTACTCTCTCGGCCTGCGCCGAGAATAACGGAAGAAGTGCCAATTTTCTGTGCATCCATAAACGAAATATATCCGTCATTTTCGCTTACAATATCATAGCTGAATTCTGCCTTCGGAAATTGTTCAGGGCAGTCAATCCATTCTGCATTTCCGCCCTGAGCTGTTACCATAGCTTTGAGCTTTTGGAGAGCTGAGCCGTTTTCTACCGCTTCAAGTGCCATTTTTTCACACTCTTCATATCCCTTTGAGTGAACAAGGCAGAGCATATTTGAAGCAAGGGCAATACACACCTCAAAAAGGTCGTCCTTCTGCTTGCCGCAAAGAACATTGATTGCCTCTTTCACTTCCAGAGAATTGCCGATTGCTGTGCCGAGGGGTACATCCATATCAGTGATGAGTGCAACGGTTTTTCTGCCTGCGGAATTGCCGATTGACACCATTTTTTGTGCCAGTTCAGTTGAAGCCTCAACAGTTTTCATAAAAGCTCCGCTGCCTGTTTTAACATCAAGCACTATTCCCTGTGAACCGGCGGCGAGCTTTTTGCTCATTATGCTGGAGGCAATGAGAGGGATACTGTCGACGGTTGCAGTTACGTCACGAAGGGCATATAGCTTTTTGTCTGCAGGAGCAAGATTGCCCGTCTGCCCCACAACACAAAGTCCGCAGTCGTTAACAGCTTTAATAAAATCCTCTTTTGAAAGGGCGGTATCAAAGCCGCTGATTGATTCAAGCTTGTCGATTGTGCCGCCTGTGTGACCGAGACCTCTGCCCGACATTTTGGCAACCTTACCGCCGCAAGCGGCAACGATTGGAGCCACAATCAGCGTGGTTTTGTCGCCGACTCCCCCTGTGGAGTGCTTATCAACGGTGAAGCCTTCAACATCGCTCAAATCAACCATATCACCCGAATGTGCCATGGCAAGAGTGAGGTCGGTGATTTCTTCGTCAGTCATACCGTTAAACCATATTGCCATCATCAAAGCGGATGCCTGATAATCGTGAATTTTTTCTTTTGTGAAGCCGTCAACAAAAAATTCAATTTCTTCTTTTGTCAGGGCTTCACCGTATTTTTTCTTTTGAATAATGTCGTAAATTCTCATTCAATCACCCAAAAAGTTATTTTCAATCATTCTGCCAACAAAATCAAAGCCATCAACCGTGCCGAAATTATGGGACAATTCATTGTGAGCATAAGCAATGAAAGGCACGTATTCTCTTGAATGGTCGGTGCTTTCGGTCAAGGGGTCACAGCCGTGGTCTGCGGTTACAATAAGCAAATCGTTTTCGCTGAGTTTTTCTGTAAAATCACCCAGCCAACGGTCAAATTCGCTCAAGGCATTTGCATAGCCGTCAATGTCGTTGCGATGACCGTAAAGCATATCAAAATCCACAAGATTGGTAAAGCAAAGACCGCAGAAATCCTTTTCGAGAAGCTCCTCAGTTTTTTCCATACCCTGAAAATTGTTTTTGGTAAAATGCTTTTCGGTGATGCCTTTGCCTGCAAAAATGTCGTAAATTTTGCCCACGGAAATCACATCAAAGCCTGCACCGCTGAGCCTGTCAAGAGTTGTGTCACACGGTGGCACAAGGGAAAAATCGTGGCGGTTTTCCGTTCGGGTAAAATTACCCATTTCGCCTGTGAAGGGTCGGGCAATTACCCTGCCCACTGCGTGCTCACCCTGAAGAATTTCTCTGGCAACACAGCAGTATTCATAAAGAGCTTCAACGGGAACAATATCCTCATGAGCGGCAATCTGAAAAACACTGTCGGCAGAAGTGTAAACAATCAAGTTTCCTGTTTCAAGATGCTTTTCACCGTAATCGGCAATTACCTGAGTGCCCGAATACGGTTTGTTGCAAAGGACTCCCCTGCCCGTTTTTCGGCTGAACTCATCAAGAATTTCTTTCGGGAATCCTTCGGGATAAGTGGGCATAGGCTTTTCGGAAACAACACCGCATATTTCCCAATGCCCTGTGGTGGTGTCTTTGCCCTTGGACTTTTCACTAAGCCTTGCAACACTTGCCGCAGGGCAATTCACCTTTTGACCAACGGTTACACCGTCGATGTTAAAAAGCCCCATTTTTTGCAGATTGGGCGCATAAAAATTTTTTGAGCCAAAAATCGCTTTAAGGGTATTGCTGCCCTCGTCACCGAAGTCGGCTGCATCAGGCATTTCACCGATTCCGAAGGAATCAAGCACAATCAAAAATATACGCTTAAATTTCATTCAATCACTCAACTTCCATATGAATATGACCGTCAAAATCGGACCAGGTGTATTTTCCGTTTTCGATAATCATATATCCGTGCCAGCTTTCTTCTTTAGGAATTGAAACCGAACCGGGGTTCATCACGGTTATGTGTCCCACAGCCTCGCAAACAGGAATGTGGGTATGACCGTGAAGAAGAACGTCACCGTCAGAAAGAGGAGGAAGATTATCCTTATTATATATATGGCCGTGGGTGGCATAAACCGTGTTTCTGCCGTCAAAAAGAATTGCGTAATCGGCAAGTATCGGAAAATCAAGCACCATCCCGTCAACCTCTGTGTCACAGTTACCGCGGACACAAAGAATTTCTTTTTTCATTGAATTGAGAAGCTCAATAACCTTTTTAGGCTCATATTCACGGGGCAAATCATTTCTCGGCCCGTGATACAGAATATCGCCCAAAAGCAGAAGCTTCTGCGCTCCGCTTTGCTTATAGCATTCCACAAGCTTTTTGCAATAATAGTATGAGCCGTGGATATCTGATGCAACCATAATTTTCATAAAAACACCTCGGTGAAATTTTAACATAATAATAATATTTTGACAAGTATAAGAAAAGCTCCCGGTTTCCCGAGAGCTTTGAGAGATATTTAATTATAATCCGAAGAATATAGCAACCTCAATAAGTATGTCGATAAGCCATGAGAAAAATTCAAGAATCTGGATAACCATGCTTGATTCTTCAACTTCAATTTCAAAGGTATCAGAGAAAACATCACCCTGAGCATCTACAACATAGCAAACAGCCTCGGCTGAGC
Source organism: Clostridia bacterium (assembly GCA_017935265.1). Classification (GTDB taxonomy): domain Bacteria; phylum Bacillota; class Clostridia; order Oscillospirales; family Acutalibacteraceae; genus CAG-488. The sequence continues at coordinate 41,278 of JAGBHX010000057.1, forward strand.
CTGCTTCATAACCGAAACAGCTGCCGTCATTCCAGAGTAAGAAGGGGGCATCTTCATCAGCACAGTCAAACAGAGAGCAATAATATACTGCTTCACCTTCGTGATAAACAGCGGGTGAAAGGTAAACTTCTTCGTTGCAACCAACAACAGCATCTTCAACCTCAATTGAAGAAACTGAGCCTAAATCTGTTCCGTCAGAAACAACAACGAGAACATAGAAATCATCTACAATCTCTTCATCATCAGCATACCATACGTTAATAAAAGCTACACCGTTGCCGACTGCGTTGAGAGCAAGCACTTCTCCGCCTTCTTCATCCCACACATCTTCAACAACACCGTAGTCAAGGCTTGTGATGCCGACAAAATAGTCTGCATCTTCGGGAAGAACTGCAGAATAATCAATTTCTTCACCGACAGCACCGTTTAAAATCTGGCCTCTGTATTCAATACCGAATGCATCAGAGAAAACAACATCATCTGCGGCAAAGGCACTCACCGAGAACGCCATTGATGAGCAAATCATCATAACAGCTAAAACGACTGCCAGCATTTTTTTTGTGATTCTTTTCATAAAATATCCTCCTTAAAATAAATTGAGATTATGTAATGGAAATTACATCCTCCCTTTTCAACATAATATCATACAGTTTTTGAAATTTCAATAGTTTTTTGTCGGAAATTTACATTTTTTTAGACAAAATAGCCAAACAAATTGAATCGTTTTTTCAAAAAGAAAGAAAAAAACAGCAACATTTCTATTTTACATATTAAAATCAAAAGCCCTATCTCACAGTGAGATAGAGCTCGTTTTTATTGATATATAAGGGTTTGAGCTTACTTAGAAGCTTCTTCAACTGCAACTGCGCAGGCCACGGTCATACCCACCATCGGGTTGTTGCCGGCACCGATGAGACCCATCATCTCTACGTGAGCGGGAACTGATGAAGAACCTGCAAACTGAGCGTCTGAGTGCATACGGCCCATTGTGTCTGTCATACCGTAGGAAGCAGGACCTGCTGCCATATTGTCGGGATGAAGTGTACGGCCTGTGCCGCCGCCTGAAGCAACTGAGAAATAGTTAACGCCGTTTTCGTTACACCATTTCTTGTATGTGCCTGCAACGGGGTGCTGGAATCTTGTGGGGTTGGTTGAGTTACCTGTGATAGAAAC
>JAGBHX010000058.1 GCA_017935265.1 Clostridia bacterium
CACAGGAAGCTATTGATGCCGGCGTTAAGCTCATCGGCGTTGAAGGCACAGCAACTGAGGCTGAATCATTCACCGCAGAAGAATTGGAAAATGCAAATATCGTTTCCATGTTCACAACTTACTTCATACCTGAAGAGGGTCTTGTTTATGGTGCGTTTATGATGCCCGCAAGCCTTGTTGGCGCAGACTTTAATGTTCTCACAATCACAACTAAGATCGCAGATGACTGGGAAGTTGTTGACTACGTTGCAAAAACGCCTATTGACATTGCTTTCTTCGCTTGTGAAAACGCTATCATGGATGGCTTCTTTGTAACTGCCGAAGAAGCAGCTGCTATCGAAGCTGGCACAATGCTTGCAGACGAAGCAGCTATGGAAATCACACTTGCAGGTGTATTGGGCGAGCAGAACACAGTTATCAACGCTATGCCTTATCAGCCTTCTTGGGGCGAATGCCTTGAAGAGCAGCTCAAGGGCGTTGTTTCTGGTTTCCTTGATGTTCTCGTAATCGTTATCAACCTTCTCAAGGGTGAGCTTGCTCCCGCTGACTGGTTCATCCCCGGCGAGCATGACGTTGTTGACCTCAGCTTCATCACTGACGGTATCGCAGCTCTTGTTGGCTTGATTCTTAACGGCTAATAATACATAACTTAAACAAAAAACTCGGTTCGCAAGAACCGAGTTTTTTTAATGCCTTTTTTACTTTTTCAACCAGCCTTTTGCCACGCTGTCATCAAGCATTTTCTTAACTTCAGGCCATACATCGGGCATTGCCGCCTTGATTTTTAACATTCGCTTTTCCACCATATCATAGCTCACACCTTCAACCCAGGTGTGGCCCTGCGTTTTGTAGTTATTTATCAGCGGCTGAAGTCTGTCAAGTGCGCAGGTGTAAAGTGCGTCGGGAGTTTTTTCTTCATCAAACTCAAGCCACAAGGCTTTATACTCTTCGCCCTGTCCGTCAGGAAGCTGACTGAAAAGCCTTTCCGCTGCCTCCTGCTCACGCTGAAATTTATCTTCATACCCTTGCACATCATAAGCAAAGGTGTCGCCTGCATAAATTTCAACCAGATCGTGCACAAGGGCCATTTTGATGCAACGGTCTATATTAACCTCGGGCTGTGCATATTCTTTAAAAAGCATAACCATCGTTGCAAGGTGCCATGAATGCTCCGCATCGGTTTCTGTTCTGCTTTTGTCAACAAGAAGTGTACGGCGGTAAACCGACTTCATTTTGTCAATTTCGGCAGAAAATTCAATAAGCTTTTCAACTTTATTCATATTAAAACTCCTTCAATGCTCTCACTGTTTCGGCAACAGGCAAGCCGACCACATTAAAATAGTCGCCCTCTATGCCTTTAACAAGCACACATCCGTTGGTCTGGATTCCATAGCCCCCGGCCTTGTCGTAACAGTCATTTGAAGCAATGTATTCATCAATTTCGTTCTGAGAAAGAGGATAAAACTCAACCGCTGTTTTCTGACAGAAAACGGTGGTTTTTTCTTGTGACATCAGACAAACGCCGGTGAAAACAAAGTGCTTCCTTCCCGAAAGAAGATTCAGCATTTCATTGGCTTCTTCATAATTTTTCGGCTTTCCGAGAATTTTGCCGTCAACGGCAACCACGGTATCTGCACCGATAACGACGCTGTCTGCGTGCTGTTCAAAAACGGCTCTTGCTTTGATTTCTGCAAGCTGTTTCACCGCTTCATCGGGAGTAACGCCGTCTTCAAGAGTTTCGTCGGCATCGGCAACCTCCACCGTGAAATTAACACCAGCAAGGGTAAGAAGCTCTTTTCTTCTTGGTGATGCCGAGGCTAAAATTATCTTTTTCATTCTTTCACCTTTAAGTAAGTTTTAAGTATCGCCGCCTGAGTTTTTCCGTCAGCAATCTCGTTGTTCATAACCATTTTGACCGCATCGTCAAGAGGAATTTTTTCAATGTTGAGAAACTCGTCTTCATCAAGCTTCTGCTCACCGAAGGAAAGCCCCCTTGCAAGGTAAAGATAAATAATTTCATCAACATAGCCGCAGGTGGGATAAAATTTGCCGAGATTTATATATTCCTCGGCGGTGCAACCGATTTCCTCAAGCAGCTCGCGTTTACCCGTTTCAAGCGGGTCTTCACCTTTTTCGAGCTTTCCGGCAGGTAACTCAAGAATTACCTCCATATAAGGGTACCTGAACTGGCGAACAAACATAAGCTCATTGTCATCGGTCAGTGCGGCAATACACACTCCGCCTGGGTGCTCAACAACCTCTCTGATACATGGCTTCCCGTTTGGCAAAAGCGCATCGTCGCATCTGAGATTTATAATTTTTCCTTTGTATATATACTTCTTTTCAACCGTGGTTTCTTCAAGCTTCATAAGAGCACCTCATCTGATTTTTACCTTAAAATCTGTTGAACATCTGGGGCAGCAAACCGTATGCTCTCCTGCGCGTTTCGGGAGTCGGATTGTTGCCTGACAGTTGGGGCATTTTTTGAAAACGTGAGTTTTTCTGTCCCTGAATCTCATTTTATAAGCGTCAATTTTCTTCTTGATTTTCGACGGCTTTTTAGGTGTAACATCATACGGATTTCTGCTGAAATCCTTGCTTTTCACCTTCGCAATTATCTGCAGAAATTTTGCATTTTCTTTTTGACGCTGAACAAGATTTTTTGAGAAAAATCTGTATATTGTAAAAACGAAAAATAATACCGTAAAGGCAGAATAAATTCTTGAATTTATAAACCAATCTGCAACTTCCAGCACAAGGCTCGTCACAATCATAGCATAATACAGCTCGTCCGAGCCGTTTCTGCCTCTCATAAATTCCATAAATTTATATTTCAGATTGTTCAATTTATTCACCCATTTTCTTAATCACTTCTTTATAGTGATTGCCTTTGTATTCAAAATTTTTATACACATTGTAGCTTGATGCCGCAGGAGAAAGAAGGCAGCTTTTTCCCTTTTGTGTCAGCTCAAAAGCAGCCCTTACGGCGTGCTCCATATCATCAGCTTTAACCATCACTTTTGTGCAACCTGCAGAAGAAAGCCTGTCAATTATGCTGTGGCCTGTTTCCGGCATACCGATAAGATTTGACACAGGGCAGGACATCAGATATTTTTCAAATTCGTCATAGCCGATGCCTCTGTCAAGACCGCCGAAAATCAAGGTATCAACATTGCCTATAGCCTCCACTCCGCACTCAACGGCGTGAGGAATTGTGGCAATGCTGTCATTGAAAAATTTAATGCCTTTGAACTCGCCCACAGGCTCAAGACGGTGGGGAATCCCTTTGAAATTTTCAACGCCTTTTTTAACGGCATCCTTGCTGATTCCGAGAATTTCCGCAACCTTGGCGGCAAAGAAAATATCCTGATGAGTGTGCACGCCGAGAAGACGGTCGTTAAGTTCCGTAAGGCTTTTCAAAAATTCGTCGTCCTGCTTGCCGCTGACGGCAAATTTTGTGCTTTTTACCTTGTCAAAATCAACAATACCTGTCAAATCCTGGTCAGGGTTGAAGATAAGATAATCTCCCTCTCCCTGGTGGTTCATTATGTTGAGCTTCGCACCCACATAGCCCTCAAAGCCGTTGTAATGGTCAAGGTGCTCGGGATAAACGTTGGTGAGCACGGCAATGTGGGGAGATGTGCGGGTAAACTCAAGCTGATGCGACGACATCTCAATAACTGCGATTTTTCCTTCACTCGCATCAAGCACATCAAAAACAGGCACACCGATGTTTCCGATTAAGCAGGTATCCTTACCCGAAGCGGCAATAACCTCATAAATCAGCGTGGAGGTTGTGGTTTTTCCTTTTGTGCCTGTGATACCCACCTTCATACAAGGCGCATATTTCAAAAACAAATCTGTCTGGCAGGTCACGGTAACTCCCTCGGGAATTTCCACATCTCTGACAGAAATACCGGGGGTTTTCATAACAATATCATAATCCTTCATTGCGCTCATATAATCAGCACCTGTGTGAAGGGTTACATTTTCATCCTCAAGCGCAATTTCTTTCATATCGGCAATGCCCAACTGCTTTGCGGGCAGGTATTTGCGGATATAGTTATAGGTAGAAATACCCTCTCTGCCAAAGCCCATAATCAGAACCTTTTTGTCTTTGTAAAAATCTATAAGCTTGTTACACATAATTAACATCTCCGATGAGTACAGTATGATACTTTAATATGAAATTTCTGTAATTAAAGTTTGAATTTTCTATTTTTTCTTGCCGAAAAGCCTTGCCTGCAAAGAAAGCATATCCTGCTTTTTACGATCTGTATCCTGCGTTGCAACCACATATTTTTCACCGTCAAAGTGCAGAATATCTCCGCTTTTTGCACCGTGGGGCAAAAGGCAGGCTTCAACGTCGATAAAGCTCCCGTCTTCTTTTTCGCACCTTGCAATGCCGTTTTCTTCAAATTCAATAATAAGCTTTTCCATTTTAAAACTCACTTTCTGCCACGCAACGTCTTGTGCTTATGAGCGAGCCTGCTTCAACAGCACCGTTTTCACATCCGCACCAAGGACAATGTATATGCTCCATAGGTGCACGCAGGTCGGGAGTGACGGGGATTGATGTGTCCCTCAACACTTCAAAGCGCTTAAAACAGCCTACACATTGCTTTTTCATACCATAACACCCCATAATAATTTATACATTTATTATAGCTTTTATGTTTTAATCTGTCAACGACCTTAAAAGGGCAAAATGTTTTTTTAGGTCAAAGTGGCAAAATTAACAAAATTTGTTCATTTAAAGCCTTTTTTTCGTTGTTTTTTATCGTCGAAATATACAAACTTGATTTTTTTATACATCTTATATTGACTAAATTGTAGAAAAAGAGTTTTAGACCTTGTTTTTGCCAAAAAGTATGGTATAATATCCGCAATTATTACGGAGTTGTGAGGAATTAAAATGTTTTCATTCGCAGCACAATTGGGAATAATAATTATTAACGTTATCAATCTCGTGGCCGTCGGCCTGGTTGATAACGCGAAAGATTATGCCCAAAGGTGTCAGAAAGCAGTTTAATTTAAGCCCCCACGGAATATGCCAAGGGTTTTTATTATGAACACTCGAAGCCTATGGTTTAATCTTTAAGCCATAGGCTTTTTATTCGCAACTCACTAAGAAAGGAAAAGCTATGAAGTTAACAGGCGCTCAGATACTTATTGAAACACTTATCGAGCAAGGTGTTGATACCATTTTCGGTTACCCGGGCGGCTCAGTTCTTGATATTTACGACGAGCTTTACAAAAACGCCGACAGAATCAATCACGTTATTTCTGCTCACGAGCAGGGTGCGGCCCACGCCGCAGAAGGCTATGCCAGAGCTTCAGGCAGATTGGGTGTTGTTCTTGCCACCTCAGGCCCCGGCGCCACCAACCTTGTAACAGGTATTGCCGACGCCAACCTCGACTCAACTCCCCTGCTTGCCATCACAGGCAACGTAGGCACATCAGTTCTCGGCACTGACGGCTTTCAGGAGGTTGACATCGTTGGTGTAACCTACCCCATCGTCAAGCACAGCTATCAGGTAAAGAATGTTGCCAAGCTTGCCGACACAATCCGCGAAGCAATGCAGATTGCTCAGTCCGGCAGACCGGGCCCCGTGCTCATCGACATCCCCAAGGATGTTCAGCTTGCTTCAACCGAGTTTGAAAACAAAGAAAAGATTTCTCTTTTTGATAACCCGCCCTATGACAAGGCCCTCATCGACAGAGCTGTTGAGATGATTGCCGAAAGCAAACGCCCCTTCATTTATTGCGGCGGCGGCGCGGCAAAGGAAAGATGCTGTCACGACATTATGGCATTCGCCGAAAAGATTGACGCCCCCATCGGCACAAGTATGATGGGTCTCGCTTCAATCCCAGCTTCCTTCAAAAACGGTTTGGGTATGTGCGGTATGCACGGTCACTACGCATCAACAGCAGCTATGTATGAGTCAGACCTTATTATTGCAATGGGCGTTCGTTTCAGCGACAGAGCCACAGGCGATAAAGCGAAGTTTTCACTCGACAAGAAGATTATCCATATTGACATTGACCCTGCCGAAATCAGTAAAAACATCTCTGTAAATCTCGGCATCACAGGCGACCTTAAAGAGGTTCTTTGTGCAATCAACGAAAAAACCGTTGAAAGCAAAAAGCCCGAATGGATGGCAAAAATTGACGAGTTCAGAAAATACGAAGAAGAGAATACATACATCAGCCCCAACAAGCTTACACCCTATGACATTATTGACGCAGTAAATGCAATCAAGGATGAATATTCACCCGTAAGCACAGACGTTGGTCAGCATCAGCTCTGGACATCACAGAGAAACAAGGTTCACCACTCCAAGACCTTCATCACAAGCGGCGGACTTGGCACAATGGGCTTCGGTATGGGTGCCGCAATCGGTGCCGCTGTTGCCACAGGCAGAACAAGTATTCTTTACACCGGTGACGGCAGCTTCGGTATGAACCTCAATGAGCTTGCAACGGCAGTTTCACAAAATCTTCCGTTGGTTGTTGTTCTTTTCAACAACGGTGTTCTCGGCAACGTTCGTCAATGGCAGACAATGTTCTACGGTGAGCGTTACTCTCAGACAACACTCAACCGCAAAACAGACTTTGTCAAGCTTGCAGAAGCGTTCGGAGCAAAGGGCTTCAGAGCCGACGATAAAGACTCCCTCGACAAGGCTCTCAAAGAGGCGTTTGCTTCAAAGAGTCCCTGCGTTGTTGAATGTATAATTGACAAAGACGAAATGGTACTTCCCATGATTCCTCCCGGAAAATCCATTGACAGTCTGCTTATGCGATTCAGATAAGGGGGATTTGAAAATGAAAAAATTTGTTATCGGTATGTTGGTTTCAAACCAGGCAGGTGTTTTAACAAGAATTTCAGGTATGTTCTCCCGCCGCGGCTTTAACATTGACAGCCTTACGGTAGGTGTTACCGAAAACCCCGACCTTTCAAGAATGACCGTTACAATGACGGGCTCGGAATATGAACGCGACCAGATGTTAAAACAGCTCGACAAGCTCTTTGACGTTAAAGAAATCAAGGAGATTGAAACCTCCACGGCAATCAACCGTGAGCTTGCAATCGTTAAGGTCAAGGCAAATCCTGCCGACCGCCTCGAGGTGCTCACAGTTGCCAACACCTTCGGTGCAAAGGTTGTTGACCTTTCAGCCGAAACCATCTGCTTTGAAAAAACAGGTGAAAGCAACAAGCTCGATTCATTTGTTGAGCTTCTTAAGCCCTATGGTATAGTAGAGATGTGCCGCACCGGTCTTGTTGCTATTGACCGAGGCAGCACAACCCTTAAAAAATAAATTTATTATTCAAAGGAGTAATTTAAAATGGCAAACATGTTCTATGAAAAGGATTGTGACCTTTCACTTCTCGACGGCAAAACAGTTGCAGTTGTAGGCTACGGCAGCCAGGGTCACGCACACGCTCAGAACCTCAGAGACAGCGGTGTTAACGTTATCATCGGTCTTTATGAAGGTTCAAAGTCAGCAGCAGTAGCTAAGGCTGACGGTTTTGAAGTTCTCAACACAGCAGACGCAGTTAAAAAAGCTGACCTCGTTATGATTCTTATCAACGACGAGAAGCAGGCAGCAATGTATAAAAAAGACATCGCTCCCTACCTCGAAGACGGTATGACACTCGCTTTTGCACACGGCTTCAACATCCACTACAAGCAGATTATCGTTCCCGAATCAGTTAACGTTATTATGATCGCTCCCAAGGGCCCCGGCCACACAGTAAGAAGCCAGTACGTTAAGGGTCAGGGCGTTCCCTGCCTTATCGCTGTTGAGCAGGATGCAACAGGCAACGCAAAAGACATTGCTCTCGCTTATGCTATGGGCGTTGGCGGCGCAAGAGGCGGCGTTCTTGAAACAACCTTCCGTGAAGAAACAGAAACAGACCTCTTCGGTGAGCAGGCTGTTCTTTGCGGCGGCGTAACAGCTCTTATGAAGGCAGGCTTCGAAACACTTGTTGAAGCAGGCTACAAGCCCGAAAACGCTTACTTTGAGTGTATCCACGAAATGAAGCTTATCGTTGACCTTATCTTCGAAAAAGGCTTCTCATTCATGCGTTACTCAATTTCTGACACTGCTGAATACGGCGATTACACAATCGGACCCCGTATCATCACTGAAGAAACCAAGAAAGAGATGAAGAAGGTTCTTGAAGAAATCCAGACAGGTGCTTTCGCACGCAACTGGATCCTTGAAAACCAGTCACACCGCGCATACTTCAACTCACGCAGAAGACTTGAATCAGAGCATCCCGTTGAGGCTGTTGGTAAAGAGCTTCGCGAGAAGATGAACTTCAAAGCATAATTATTCCTATTTCCGCCCTGTCTGCCTTTCGGCGGGCAGGGTGTACAGGGTTTATCTGAGAGTTTTGTTTTGAGCTTTGAGATAAACCCTGTAAGAAAGGAGCTGAATACATGTCCGATTTTAAGAAAATCGAGATTTTCGACTCCACTCTCCGTGACGGCTCACAGGGTGAGGGAATCTCTTTTTCCGTTCAGGACAAACTTAAAATTGCCGCAATTCTTGATGAATTCGGCGTTACATACATTGAAGCAGGCAACCCGGGCTCCAACCCCAAAGAGCTTCGCTTTTTTGAAGAGCTGAAAAAAGTTGAGCTCAAAAATGCAAAGCTGTGTGCCTTCGGAAGCACCGCAAGAGCAGGAAAGCCTGTGGGCGAAGATGCCAACATCATCGCACTTCTTTCGGCAAACACCCCTGCAGTTGCCATTTTCGGCAAAACCTGGGATTTGCACGTGACCGAAATTCTTCACATTTCTTTTGAAGAGAATAAAAAGATTGTCAAAGACACTCTCGCCTACCTAAAGGAGCAGGGCAAAGAGGTTATCTTTGATGCCGAGCATTTTTATGACGGCTATAAAAACAATTCCGCATACGCTATGGAGGTTCTTGCATGTGCCGTTGAAGGCGGCGCTGACGTGCTTGCCCTTTGTGACACAAACGGCGGTTGCCTCCCCGATGAAATTGCTGAAATCACCGCTGAGGTCGTCAAGACCTTCCCCGGTGTGAGAGTGGGTATCCACTGCCACAACGACTCAGGCTGTGCCGTTGCAAACTCAATGTCAGCAGTTAAAAGCGGTGCAGTTCAGGTGCAGGGCACATTCGTTGGCTACGGCGAGCGTTGCGGCAATGCAGACCTGAGCACAATCATCGCTAACCTTGCCCTTAAATGCGGATATGATGTCGGAGTTGACCTTACTCAGCTTCGCCTCACAGCCCGCAAAATTTCCGAAATTTCCAACGTCCGCCTTTCTCACAACCACCCATACGTGGGTAAAAGTGCTTTTGGCCACAAGGCAGGTATGCACATTGACGGCGTTCAGAAATGCTCACGCTCTTTTGAGCACGTACCTCCCGAATCGGTAGGTAACGAGAGAAAATTCCTTATGAGCGAGGTTGCAGGCAGAGGTACGGTGTTGCCGAAGATTCAGAAATTTGCCCCCGAGCTTGACAAAAAATCTCCCGAAACGGGAATTATCACCGAAGAGCTCAAAAAAAGAGAAAACTTCGGCTATCATTATGAAGCCGCTGAGGCAAGCTTTGATTTGTTTGTTAAAAAACAGCTTGGCAAATATCAGCCGCATTTCAACGTTATTATGTATAAGGTTCTTGACGATTTCCCTGCCCCCGACGGCGAGCAGCAGTCAAACGCTATGATAAAAATCGAGGTTGACGGTGCTATCACTATGGCCTGTGCGTCAGGTAACGGTCCCGTTAACGCATTGGATAAAGCAATGAGAGATGCTCTTTCAAGCTTCTATCCCGAGCTCAGCGATATGCGCCTTATGGACTATAAGGTACGCGTTATCGAGTCAGGTCTTACCACCGACTCAAAAACCCGCGTAATGATTGATTCTGCCGATACAGAATCTGCTTTCACCACCATAGGAGTTTCCAGCGATATTATCAAGGCCAGCTTTATGGCTCTGGTGGACTCTTTTGAATACAAATTATCCAAAAAGGAGAATGAATAATGGGAATGACAATGACACAGAAAATCCTCGCTGCTCACGCAGGTCTTGACTCAGTGAGCGCAGGTCAGCTCATTCTTGCAGACATCGACCTTGTTTTGGGCAACGACGTTACAACACCCGTTGCTGTATCAGAATACAAAAAGCTCGGTCTTGACAAGGTGTTTGACAAGAATAAGGTAGCAATGGTAATGGACCACTTCACACCTAACAAGGACATCAAAGCAGCAACACAGTGCAAAATGTGCCGTGAATTTGCAGGCGATATGGACATCGTTAACTACTTCGATGTTGGCGATATGGGTGTTGAACACGCAATCCTCCCCGAAAAAGGCCTCGTAGTTTCAGGCGACGTTGTAATCGGCGCTGACTCTCATACCTGCACATACGGTGCTCTCGGCGCCTTCTCAACAGGCGTTGGCTCAACCGATATGGCTTGCGGTATGGCAACAGGTAAGGCTTGGTTCAAGGTTCCTTCAGCTATTAAGTTTGAGCTTAAGGGCGAGCTTCAGCCCAACGTTTACGGTAAGGACGTTATCCTTCACATCATCGGTATGATCGGTGTTGACGGTGCTCTTTACAAATCAATGGAATTCTGCGGCGAAGGCGTTCACACACTTTCAGTCAGTGAAAGACTTTGCATGGCTAATATGGCTATTGAAGCAGGCGGTAAGAACGGTATCTTTGAGGTTGACGATAAAACAATCGAATTCATCAAAGAAGCAGGCGGCAAGGAGCCCACAATCTACAAGGCTGACGATGACGCTGTTTATGATGAAACATACGTTATTGACCTTTCAGAAATCCGTCCTACAGTTGCTTTCCCCCACCTTCCCGAAAACACACGCACCTTTGACGAAATCGGCGAAGTTAAAATTGACCAGGTTGTTATCGGCTCCTGCACAAACGGCAGACTTGAAGACCTTGTTGTTGCCGCTAACATCCTCAAGGGCAAAAAGGTTAAGAAGGGCGTTCGCACAATCGTAATCCCCGCAACCAACAAGATTTATCTTGACGCTATGGAAATGGGACTTCTCAAAATCTTCATCGAAGCAGGCGCTATTGTTTCAACTCCCACCTGCGGACCTTGCCTCGGCGGTCATATGGGTATTCTTGCTGAAGGTGAAAGAGCAGTTGCCACAACCAACCGTAACTTCGTTGGCCGTATGGGTCACCCCAAATCAGAGGTTTACCTTGCAAGCCCTGCAGTAGCTGCTGCATCAGCTATCACAGGTAAGATTTCTTCACCAGAGGAGGTTATGTAATAATGTTATTTGAAGGTAAAGTTATTAAATACGGCGATAACGTTGACACTGACGTTATTATCCCCGCCCGTTATCTTAACACAATTGATAAAAAAGAGCTTGCCGCTCACTGTATGGAAGACCTTGACGCAACATTCGTAAACCGCGTTGAAGACGGTGACATTATGGTTGCAGGCTTCAACTTCGGCTGCGGCTCATCCCGTGAGCACGCTCCCATCGCTATCAAGGCAAGCGGCATTTCTCTTGTAATTGCAAAGAGCTTTGCAAGAATTTTCTACCGCAACTCAATCAACATCGGTCTCCCCATCATCGAATGCCCCGAGGCTGTTGACGCTATCAGCGAAGGCGACAAGCTCAAGGCTGATATGGACGCAGGTGTTATCTACAACCTCACCACAGGCGATGAATATAAGGCTGAGCCCTTCCCTGCATTTATTCAGGAAATTATCGCAACAGGCGGTCTTATTGAGTCAATCAAAGCCGGCAAAATTAAATAATTATAAAAGGACTTGACTAAAATGGATTTTAATATTGCTTTACTTAAAGGTGACGGTATCGGCCCCGAAATAGTTGACAGTGCCGTTGCAGTTTTAGAAAAGGTTGCCGCTAAATACGGCCACAAATTCACATTCACACCTTACCTTGCAGGCGGTTGCGCTATTGATGCAACAGGTATTCCTCTTCCTGAAGAAACCGTAAAAGCTTGCCAGGCAAGTGACAGCGTTCTTCTCGGTGCTGTCGGCGGACCTAAGTGGGACACTCTCCCCGGTCATCTCCGCCCCGAAAAGGCTCTTCTCGGTGTTCGTCACGCTCTCGGACTTTACACCAACATCCGCCCCGCCAAGATTTATCCTGCACTTAAGGGTGCAAGCCCCCTCCGCCCCGACATCATTGACAACGGTGTTGACATCGTTATGATTCGTGAGCTCACAGGCGGTATCTACTTCGGTGAAAGAGGCCGCAGACAGGGTGCAGGCGGCGAAGAAGCATTTGACACAGAGTGCTACAGCGAGATGGAAGTTGAAAGAATTGCACGCGTTGCATTTGAAACTGCAAGAAAGAGAGGCCACGTTGTTACAAGCATCGACAAGGCCAACGTTCTTGAATCATCAAGACTCTGGAGAGAAGTTGTTCACAGAGTAGCTAAGGATTATCCCGATTGCGAATGTGTTGATATGCTTGTTGACAACGCCGCAATGCAGCTTGTTAAGAACCCCTCTCAGTTTGACGTTGTTGTAACATCAAATATGTTCGGTGACATTCTTTCTGACGAAAGCTCACAGATTACAGGCTCAATCGGTATGCTTGCTTCCGCTTCACTCGGCGACACAAAGTGCGGTATGTATGAGCCTATCCACGGCTCTGCACCTGACATTGCAGGCCAGAACAAGGCTAACCCCATCGCAACAATCCTTTCTGCCGCAATGATGTTCCGTTATTCATTTGACCTTGAAGACGAAGCTGTTTGCATCGAAAAGGCAGTTGACGACGTTCTTGAAGCAGGCTACAGAACTGCTGATATTCTCGGCTCAAGCGACACAAAGCCGCTTTCATGCACTGAGATGACAAAGGTAATTCTCGATTATATTAAATAATTTCAGTTTTTGAAAGAAGGAAAATAAGATGCTCGACATCAAAATAGAAAAAACCTCATCACCAAAGGCAAAACCTCAGAAGGGTGAGCCTCTCGGCTTCGGTCACGTTTTCACAGACCATATGTTTATTATGAACTACACCGAGGGCAAGGGCTGGCACGATGCAAGAATCGTACCCTACGGCGACCTCACTCTTTCACCTGCCGCTATGGTTTTCCACTACGGTCAGGAAATGTTTGAAGGCCTTAAAGCATACAAGAGTGCAGACGGTAAGGCTTACCTTTTCCGCCCCGATATGAACGCTAAGAGAACAAATGCAACCAACGACCGTCTTTGCATTCCTCAGCTTCCCGAAGAGGATTTTGTTCAGGCTGTCAAGGCTGTTGTTGAAGTTGACAAGGATTGGATTCCCGAAGAAGAAGGCACTTCTCTTTATATCCGTCCTTTCATCATTGCTACTGACGCATTCCTCGGCGTTGCCCCCTCAAAGACATATTTGTTTATGATTATCCTCTCCCCCAGCGGAGCTTACTATGAAAGCGGTCTTGCTCCCGTTGGTATCTGGATTGAAGACGACTATGTCCGCGCAGTTAAGGGCGGTATGGGCTACGCTAAAACAGGCGGTAACTACGCCGCAAGCCTTGCAGCTCAGGTAAAGGCTCACGACGACGGTTATTCTCAGGTGCTCTGGCTCGACGGTGTTGAGAGAAAGTATATTGAAGAAGTCGGCGCAATGAACATCTTCTTCAAAATTGACGGCAAAATCGTCACTCCCATGCTTAACGGCTCAATTCTTCCCGGCATCACCCGTGACTCTGTAATCAACCTTTGCAAGCATTGGGGTATGGATGTTGAAGAGAGAAGAATTTCTGTTGACGAGCTTCTTGAAGCTCAGAAAAACGGAAAGCTCGAAGAAGTATTCGGCACAGGTACGGCCGCAGTTATCTCCCCCGTTGGCAAACTTCGTTATAAGAACGATGTTATGGAAATCAACGGCGGTGTTATCGGTGAAGTAAGCCAGAAGATTTACGACACCGTAACAGGCATCCAGTGGGGCAAGCTCGACGACCCCTTCGGCTGGAGAGTTGAAGTTAAATAAAATTTTAAGCGGACCAAAACGGTCCGCTTTTTTATTGCCGATTTCGTAGGGGCGCATTCCGGTCAGAACATTTTGCTAAGCAAAAGAAACGGGAGGGCACAAGCCCTCCCTTACGCATTTTCAACCTTTATTCTCAATCCGGTTTGTTTGTTCTTCCTAAGATGTAGTCAGTTGATGTTTTATAGAAATCAGCAAGCTTAACAACAAACCTTGTAGGAATCTCCCGCTTTCCTGTTTCATAATTACTGTAAACTCTTTGGTCTATACCCAAAACTGCGGCAATTTCCTTTTGCATCAAATCTCGGTCTTCTCTCAAATCTTTCAATCGTGGATAGTACATTCAAACACCTCTGAGTTTAAGTATATGTACTATCAAAAAATAGTATTGACTTTACTATCAATCGGTAGTAAAATAGTGCCAAGAAGAAAGCTTACTCAAAATTGGATTGTTGACTTTTTTAATGTTGAATGCTACACTTTTATAAAAGGAGATGTAATTATGATTTTTGCAATTCCCTCATTATTTTTGGCCGTCTTTTCACTTATATTAAGTATCCAGGCTTTCTTGGGAAAAGACGTAATATTGAATAACACTTATCGTAAAGCCTCAGAGGAAGAACGAAAAAATATGAACAAGAAAGCTTACAGCGTGCAATCTGCCGTCGTTTTTCTTTTTATCTTCATCATCTCATTATTAAATACCATTCGTGCATTTGTAAATGTATCGTGGCTTACCTATGCCACTGCCGCCGCTTTTGTTGTTCTTGTTATTTACTATTTTGTTTCAAATCATAAACTGAAAAAATAACACTTTTTCACGCAAAAACGCCTCGACTGAGAGTCGAGGCGTTAATTTTCACTTGATTTTTCACGCGGATAACTCCGTCAACACATTTTACGGTGTGTATGAATTTAACTCGTGATAAAACCATTTATACGGCTCGTCTGTGCCCTCCAAATACGGTAAAACGTCGTACCCCATAGGATTAAAATACGTGTTGTCCGGTGCAACAACAATCTCAAACCACCCTGCATAAGCATACACCAACTTTTCGCCCTTGTGCTGTTTCAGATAATTGTTATATTTATCAAACCATTTTGCGCCAAAAGATATTGTGTTGGAAACAACTCCGTTTTCTTTATAAAGGGTGATAATCGCCACAAGCTCATCGCCGTTATACACAAGATAATCGCGGCTGTTTTGCCTGATTTCAAAGCCCTCGCCCAAAATTCCGTTATAAGTAATGTGGCAATATCCTTTGTCGGATATTTTGATTGAATCTGCCGCCACACCGCTTGCGCACAAGCTGTTCACTATGCTGTTGCGGTTTTCGGTAAAATAGCTTTGAGCTTCTTCATCTGACAGCTCGTCGCCCACAAGCTCAATCTTTTTCTCTCTCGGCAAAATCGGAATATTGAGCCACTCGCTTCTGTCCCCTCCCGAAAGCCCATCTCCACCGTCAGCTGGTGTTGTGTGCTCATTTGAAGCTGTCGGCTTATCTTCAGGCAGTTTTGTTTTGCCCGTTTCCTTTTCACTGTTAGCCGTTGTCTGATTTGTTTCGCCTTCCTGTGACTGCTGAGTTACACTCGGTAACGGTATATTATTTTCACTGCCTTGCCAAAAACTCACACCTGCAACAACAGCTAAAATAACGCACCCCACAAAAGATGATGCAATGAGCCGTTTTTTTCTTTTTAGTTGTCGCTCTTTTACATATTCATCTCTGCGCAATAAAATACTTTCTGCGATTTCGTTATAATTCTTCATACTCAAAGCCCTCCTTTTCAAGCTCTGATTTGAGTGTTTTCTTTGCCCTGTAAATCAGATTTTCAATCTGACGCTTGCTTCTTTTCATAATTGTTGCGGCTTCATCATTGGTAAAATCCTCAAAATAAACAAGATATAAAACCTGAAAATATTCGCTTTTCAGCCTTTTCATTGTTCTGTGAAGAATAATTTTCTGTTCTTCAACCAAATATCCTTTTTCAACGTTTAACTCCTCCACAGGGGTGTTACCGTATTCGTCAATTGAATCTGACGTTGCCTTTGAATTGCGTCTCAGATAATCAATTGCAACATTTCTCGCAATTGCATAAAGCCAGGTTTTAAATGAGCTTCTGCCAAAAAAACGAGGCCGTTTGGTTGCCAACTTAAAAAACGTTTCTTCCATTAAATCTTCCGCAACAAAAATGTCGTTAACATAACCGTTTATGTATAAGGTCAGACCGTCTTTGTTCTCTTTGATTATTTCAACCAATCCTGTGTCATCACCATCAAGGTAACGGCGGTAGCTACTTGCACCGATATCCATTGAATTACCCCTTTCCGAAAAGTGTGCACATTTTACTTTTCACTTATTAGACGAACGAAGCTGAAAAAACTCTCACCAAATTATAACATTTTTTGCGCAAAAACGCCCCGAATTAAATGAGTTGAAAAGTACTTGAAAGAGGTAATGCAAAGATTCGCATTACCTCTCTTTTTCAGCACATTCATCTTTGCGACAAGCAAACTACTGCTTCTTTTAGTTGCATAAGTTATATTCTGCCTGACGGCAGAGTGTTATTATTGTTTGCACAATAGTTTTATTGATGCTTTCAGCTTCAGTGATATTTTATTCGCACAAAACTGTCCGAAGGACAATATCACTGTTTATAAAACAATAACACTGCGAAGCAATACAACTCGCCGAAAGGCGAATAAAACTGCGGAGTGTTCTTGCGAACACTCCGCTTGAGTCGAGGCGTTAAATTTTTGCTTTTTTTATTTTGTAATTGTGCGAACACGGATAACTCCGTCAATTCCTGCAACC
Organism: Clostridia bacterium; assembly: GCA_017935265.1. GTDB lineage: Bacteria > Bacillota > Clostridia > Oscillospirales > Acutalibacteraceae > CAG-488. The sequence goes on from JAGBHX010000058.1 coordinate 16,795, forward strand.
TTTGCTTCATCTGCATTGTCAGCAACCACATAGCCGTAGCCCTTGCGTGTGGCCGACTTTGCATCACCGAGAGCTGACTTAACAGCCTCAACAGCCTCTTCCTTGCAGATTACGCAAACACGGTTTGCTTCAACATCACCAAGACCTGTGAGGTTGGGAAGATTTACGCTGTTTTTGATTTCGCCCTTTTCAATGTAGCCGATAAGCTCGTCAGCGGCCATCATAGCGCAGTTGTCTTCACTTTCGGGTGTTGATGCGCCAAGGTGAGGAAGAGCTGTTACGCCCTCAACACCGATGATTTCATCGCTGGGGAAGTCAACAACATATGCTGCACACTTTCCGTTGCCGAGAGCCTCGATAATTGCATCGCTGTTTACAAGGCCGCCTCTTGCATAGTTGAGAATGCGGACACCGTCTTTGCAAAGAGCAAGAGTTTCAGCGTTAATCATATTTTTTGTTGCATCGTTAAGAGGAAGATGAAGTGTGATATAATCACTCTTTTTATAAATATCATTAAGCTCAGAAACAACCTTTGTGCCTTCGGGAAGCATTGCCTTAACCTCGTCGGTTACAAAGGGGTCATAGCCTACAACGTTCATACCGAGAGCATTTGCGGCAACGGCAACCTTGAAGCCGATTGCACCGAGACCCACAACGCCAAGAGTTTTGCCTGCAATTTCGGGGCCTGCGAAGTTTGACTTGCCTTTTTCAACAAGCTTGCCCACTGCTTCGCCCTCGCCCTTGAGAGTCTTGCACCAATCCATTGATGCGGCAACCTTACGCGAAGCCATAAGAAGTCCGCAGATTACAAGCTCCTTAACAGCGTTTGCATTTGCACCGGGAGTGTTAAAAACAACAACACCTTTTTCTGCGCAAGCTTCAACAGGGATATTGTTTGTGCCTGCGCCTGCTCTTGCAATTGCAATTGTTTCGTCAGCAAGCTCCATTTCGTGCATTGAAGCTGAACGCACCATAATTGCAACGGGATTTTCTACCTCTGTGCCGCAAACATATTCGTTTGAAAATTTATCTGTACCGCAAGCGGCAATTTTGTTAAGAGTTAAAATGTTATACATTAAAATCTACCTTTCGTTAAGAATTTGCTGCTTCAAACTCTTTCATAAATTCAACGAGCTTTTCAATGCCTTCGATAGGCATAGCGTTGTAGATTGAAGCTCTCATGCCGCCAACTGAACGGTGACCCTTGAGGTTAACAAAGCCCGCTTTTTCTGCCTCGGCAACAAACTTTTTGTTGAGCTCGTCGCTCTCTGTTACAAAAGTAACGTTCATCATTGAACGGCATTCCTTTTTGGCAGGAGCTGTGAACATCTTGCTGTTGTCGATAAAATCGTAAAGAATTTTTGCTTTCTTTTCGTTTCTCTCTTTCATTGCTTCAAGACCGCCGAGAGACTTGATCCATTCAAGAACAAGCTTGCACATATAAATTGAATAGCAGGGAGGAGTGTTATACATTGACTCACCGTCTGCCATTGCTTTGAGGTCAAGCATCGTGGGAGTGAGGGGCATTGCGTTGCCGAGCAAATCCTCACGGACAATTACGATTGTGAGACCTGCAGGAGCAACGTTTTTCTGTGCGCCGCCGTAAAGGATACCGAATTTTGAAACATCCATAGGCTCTGACAAAAAGCTTGATGAAATATCGGCAACAAGAGGAATATCACCTGTGTCGGGAATTTCGGGATATTTTGTGCCGTAGATTGTGTTGTTGTGGCAGATGTAAACATAGTCTGCATCTTCTCTGAAAGAAGATTTGTCAAGCTTGGGAATGTATGAGAAGTTGCCGTCCTTTGATGAAGCGGCTACTGCAACGTCACCGTATTTTGTAGCTTCCTTATAAGCCTTGTTTGAGAACTGACCTGTAACAACGTAGTCAGCCTTGCCTGAGCCTGTCATAAGGTTCATCGGAATTGCGGAAAACTGAGTTGATGCACCGCCCTGAAGGAAAAGCACCTTGTAGTTTTCGGGGATATTCATAATCTCGCGCATAAGGCTTTCTGCCTCTTTGATGATTGCATCAAACCATTTTGAGCGGTGGGACATCTCCATAACGGACTGACCGCTGCCCTGATAATCCAGCATTTCTGCCGCTGCTTTTTTGAGGACCTCCTCAGGTAACATTGAGGGGCCTGCCGAAAAATTGTAAACTCTTGCCATATATAAAACCTCCAAAAGATTAAAAATATCAAGAAAACAAGTTTGTTAAAATGTTGACATCATTATATACTCTTAGTTTTGAATAGTCAATAAAAAATTGTAACATTTTTACAAAAAAATACCACAGTTACTATATGCAACTGCGGTATTTTCGTTAAAACCATCAAATGTTAACTGTTGTTCCTGCTATAGAATAATCAAACGGCTTAAATCCGATTGCCTTGCAGGCCTCACTGTCAACAGGCAAAGTAAAATCAAAGTTTTCGACATCCTTGAAAAGCGGGTCCATATAAACTGCATTATTCATATAGCCCTTGAGCTCCATTGCATCCTTGCCGTACATTTCTTCAAAATCCCAGGAATCATGCTCAAATGAAATAACATTTGAAAGCATTGTATAGTCCCAATAGAGATTTCTGTTGTCCACAAACTTGCCCTTTTCAACTCTGGAATACATTCCCTGCTTGTCGCTTACGACAATATTTCCCGTAAGGTACATTTCAGTTCGTCCTTCGTTTTTGGTTACGATAATCTGGCTTGTTTTACTCAGTGCAAAAATATTGTTTGTTACAATATTGTTTTCACCGTAGTGCTGGTGGAAGCTCTGATTTCCGCAATCAAAAACAAGATTGTTTTTAACAAGGATGTATGAGCTGCCCTCGTCAAGGTAAATTCCCCAACCGCCGTAGCCGCCTTCAAGGGGGTCAGCCGCAACGTTGTGAATTACGTTGCCCGTAATTTCCGTACCCTTCTGAATGCCGAGGGTATAAATACCGCCCATATCAGAAAGCCAGCCCTGACCGATGTCATAAATCAGGTTGTCACAAATTTTATTGTTGTAGGTTACGCTGTAAGCGAAGCCCCATACCCAACCGACTGAAATTGCAGTGTAATATCCGTCGTGAATTTCATTGTGGCAAACATTGACAGAATTTGCGTGAATGGCAAGAATACCGACCGCATTATAAAAAACTCTGCCGAATTTATAGATATGGTTATCGGTAATGTCAATATCTCTCGTTACTGTTTTATTCTCTATCGGCAGATTTTCACCCTTGATAAACACAGCGTGAGCACCGATATTTTCAAAATAGCAATATTTAACGCTTGAATTCTGAACATTGACACCCATAAAGACTGCACAGGATGCAATGTCTTTAAACTCGCAGTGAGTGAGCGCAAAATTCTTTGCATTTTTAACCTTGATGCAGGGTGTTGCATCAAAGGCAGCCTGAGTAAAATCTCGGCCTGTGTTGTTAAGCGGAATGTTGAAGCCGTTGCCTCTGAAGGTTATATCCTCAAACTTAATTGCGTTAACGCCGTCAATTGAGACCATTGTTTCAAGCTCACTGCCCCAAAGGGTGAGTGTGTCGGCCGATTCGTCTTCATAAGGAACGTAATAGAGCTTACCCTCTTTTTTGTCAAGATACCATTCGCCCGGCTCATTGAGAGCTTCGAAAACATTTTCAAGGAAATATTTGTGTCCCTCATAAACCGACATACTTGAAAGGCGGCTGAACATAACCGTGTTTGTTGCTTCGTCAAAGCTCTTTACCGTAAGCATTTCATCCTTCCAATAGTGAAGGATTCTGATTACAACATCTTCCGAATTATAAAAATCTTTAAAGTCGCCCTCTTTTGTTACCATTCCGGTAAATCCGTTGTGCATTTCGGTGTGGTTATATTCGCCGACAAACTCAGGCGAATCCTTAGCCACAAAGAAATATCCGCTTTCAGGGTAACGCGTGCGGCGAAGAGAGGTTTCATCGTTAAAGAGAATGTTGAAATCGCCGTCAACATCTTTTGAAAATGCTTTGACTCCGTTAACCTCACACTCTTCAAAGTCTGTGATTGCTTCACCCGAGGTGAACATTACGTCTTCATTTTTGTAAGCTCTGATTGTCACGTTTTCTCTGTCTTTTTCGGTGAATTCAAGAGTTTTTGAAAAATTGTAGATACCCTCGCGCACCCAGATTGTTACAGGGTCACTGCCTGCAATACCGTTCACAATTTCTTTTGCTCTTTCAACGGTTGCAACGGGGCAGTCGATTTTACCGCGCATTGCATCGTCACCGTCGATGCTTACAAAAATATCCTTTTCGCCCACTTCGCAGGCAGGGCTTTTATAGTCTGATTTTTCTGTCAGCGCAGCTTCGGGGTATTCAACACCGATTTTGTCAATTGACGTCTTAATGGCATCAACCGCAAGATTAAACGGAAAAATAAGTCCCGTCAACAAAGACAAAATCACAATCCACACGGACTCCAAAAAAGCTAACATAACTATACCTCCGCATCAATATGTGTGCTCACACACTTCAATTATTTTTTCTCGCAACGCTATAAAATCCTCAAAAGCATCAGGCTTTTGAGCAGGGTTTCTCAACAAAGCTGACGGATGAAAAGTTCCCATCATATAAAAACCGTTCTTTTCAAAAAACTGACCGTGCTGACGGGTAACCTTAAAATCGGGGTCAATAAGCTTTGTTGCCGCAACTCTGCCAAGGCACACGATAATTTTGGGTCTTATCAGCCTTGTCTGCGCCTTGAGCCAGCCCATACACGCATCCTGCTCTTCGGGAAGCGGGTCACGGTTTTTGGGCGGACGGCATTTGACAATGTTGCCGATATAAACATTTTTGTTTCGGTCAAGGTCAATGGCATCAAGATATTTATCAAGAAGCTGACCGCTTCTGCCGACAAAGGGCTCGCCCTGCAAATCCTCCTGCTCACCGGGGCCTTCACCAATAAACATAACCTCGGCGGTTTCATTGCCCACACCGAAAACAAGGTTTGTTCTCGTTTTGCCCAACGGACATTTTTCACAGGCAAAGCACTCTTCTTTTAGGCTTTTCCAATCATTCATCTTCGCTCACCTGCTTCACATCATCGTTGAGCTGGTTGATCAAACTTTCAGCCGAAGAAAATCTGCGTTCCTCTCTGAGATATTTCACAAGCTCAACAGTAATTTTTTTTGAATAAATATCCCCCGAAAAACCGAGGATATTGGTTTCACTGAGCACTGTATCAAGAAGATAAGTCGGTCTTATTCCTATATTTGTGACACCGCGGTATTTCTTGCCGTCAACGCTCACAAGGGTTTCATAAACCCCATATTTAGGCACAACGAGGCAGTCGTCAATCTTTTGGTTCGCCGTAGGAAATCCAAGCTCACGGCCTCGTTGGTCACCGTGGATTACCTGTGAGGTGAAGGAATAATTTCTGCCGAGCATCTGCGCCGCCTTGTGGGGTTCACCGCCGAGAATAAAATCTTTAATCGCGGTGGAAGAAACCGCTTGGTTTTCTATTTTTGTTTCAGGCTGAACGCAACACTCAATTCCTGCCTTTTGCGAAAGAGTCAGCAAGCGGTTGCAATCCCCCTCACCTTTTTTGCCGAACGAATAGTTAAAGCCGCAACACAGCGCCTTTGCGTTCAGCTTTTTAATAAGAATTTCGTCAAAAAATCTTTCGGGAGTAAAGTCCTTAACCTCATTGAAAGAAATTTTGCAAATTTCAAATCCCATTTCTTCAAGGGATTTTTGAGTTTGTTTGGGAGTAAGAAGCCGTTTGACCTTTTGGCCTGTCAGGACTTCTTTTGGATGAACGTCAAACAAAATCACAGTGGGAACATAGCCGCTTTCTCTGAAGCTTAATGCCTTTTCAAGCACCGACATATGCCCTTTATGAAGACCGTCGAAATTACCCAAGGCAACGGCTGTGCCCATATTCACTTTTTCTACGGCCATAATTTCACCTTATTTATTAAGAAAATCAAAAACTACTGCTGAAAGCTCTTCGGCTCTGTCTTCGTGGCAGATGTGTCCGCCGCCCTCAACAAGATAGTGCTCAGCGTTCGGAAGTGCATCAGCAACGCTTTGCTTCATACTGTCGTTAATAATCATATCGTTTGTTGCGTTTATGATAAGCACCGGGCAGTCAATTGCACCTGCACCCTCAAGGTCGGTTGAACGCACATTGCCCATCATATAGCAAAGACCTGCGCCCGAATCGGGAAGCTGCAGGGGTGCGGCAACCTTTTCCACATCATAAGCTTTTGTGTATTCTTTGTTGTTGGTTGCCATGAGAACAATCATTCTCATAAGAAAATCAATTCTGGTGAGATACTTGAAAACAAAATTCATCATACCTGTTACAACAGGGTTTGTCATAAGCCCTGCGGGCATTGAGCTCATATCTGCCATCGGTGCGGGGCAAACAAGAAAAAGAGCTTTAACATCTGTTTCCTGCGCAACGTTGATTGCAACTCCGCCGCCCATTGAGTGGCCTGCCAGAATCCACTTGTCATCATCTGCAATTGATTTCATAAGCTCAATGACGAGTTCCTCTCTGTAAATCACCTCGGTGTCAGCGTTTTCTCTTGTGCTGTAGCCGAAGTTGGGGAGGTCTGCCATATAGCAGTCATAGCCCTTTGCACTCATCTGAGATGCCATATTCTCCCACGAATAGGTTGACTGGCCGAAGCCGTGAAGCATCATAATTCTGCCCTTATATGTACCATGATGCTCCACCTTGCGGTAGTGGATTGAATAATCACCGTATGTAAAAAATTCGCTGTTTTCAAAAGGCTTGTCCGCTTCTTCGCCTGCGGCAAATCCGACAATGCAGGTTAACCCTGACAAAACAACAGCAAGAAAAATTGCCAAAAGCTTTTTCATAATAATTCTCCTTATTTTGCTCTGTGGAGCATCTTCAATCTCTGTTCCTTTGAAAGCACACGCTTACGAAGACGCAAGGTAAGAGGTGTAACCTCCAGAAGCTCGTCGTCCTTGATAAATTCCATACACTGCTCAAGGCTGAGTGTTGTGGGGGGAACAAGGCGCAAAGCCTCGTCACTGCCCGAAGCACGGGTATTGGTGAGCTGTTTCTTTTTGCATACGTTGCAAACAACGTCTTCATTTTTAGCACATTCGCCAACGATCATACCCTCATACACTTCAACACCTGCGCCGATAAAGAGTTTGCCTCTGTCCTGAGTGTTAAAAAGTCCGTAGCCTGTGCTCACACCTGTTTCGTGCACAACGATTGAACCGTTTTCACGGGTCTGAATTTCACCTTTAAGAGGCTCATAGCCTGCAAAAAGCTGGTTCATAATGCCGTTGCCGTTGGTGTCGGTCATAAACTCCGAGCGGTAGCCGATAAGACCTCTTGAGGGAATTTTAAATTCAAGGTGGGTTGCTCCGCCGTCGCGTGTTCCCATATTTTCAAGCTCGCCGCGGCGTGCACCGATTTTTTCCATAACCGAGCCGACATACTGCTCAGGCACTTCTACAATAAGAAGCTCCATAGGCTCGCAAACCTGACCGCCGATTTCTTTGTAAATTACCTTAGGTCTTGAAACCTGAAATTCATAGCCCTGACGGCGCATTGTTTCAATAAGAATTGAAAGGTGAAGCTCACCTCGGCCCGAAACCTTGAAGGTGTCGGTGGTCTCCGTGTCCTCAACTCTCATACTTACGTTTGTTTCAACCTCTTTGTAAAGGCGGTCGCGAAGATTTCTTGAAGTAACAAACTTACCGTCGCGGCCTGCAAAGGGGCTGTCATTAACAATAAAATTCATCGAGAGCGTGGGCTCATCAATTTTAACAAAGGGCAGCGGCTCAACACAGTCGGGCGAGCAGGCAGTTTCACCGATATTGATGTCGGTGATGCCGGAAACACAAATCAAGTCACCCATCTGAGCTGAGTCAACCTCAACCCTTTTAAGACCTTCAAACTGATAAAGGCGTGAAATTTTAACATTTTCCTGAGTTCCGTCTGCCTTGCAAAGCACAACGCTGTCATTCTTTTTAACCTGACCGCGTTCTACTCTGCCGACACCGATTCTGCCGATATAATCGTCATAATCAAGGCTTGAAAAAAGAATCTGCAACGGTGCATCAATTTCACCGTCGGGAGCTTCAATGTGAGTGAGAATTGCATCAAGCAAGGGTCTCATATCACCCTCACGAACGGTTGAATCCAAAGAAGAATAACCCTCTCTTGCCGAGGCATAAACCACGGGGAATTCAATCTGGTCGTCATCAGCACCAAGCTCGATAAACAAATCAAGCACCTCGTCAATAACCTCATCGGGTCTTGCACCGGGGCGGTCAATTTTGTTAACTACCACAAGCACCTTCTTTTTGAGGTTGAGAGCCTTCTGCAAAACAAAGCGTGTCTGAGGCATACAGCCCTCAAAAGCGTCAACGAGCAAAAGCACGCCGTCAACCATCATCAAAATTCGTTCAACCTCACCGCCGAAGTCAGCGTGACCGGGAGTGTCAACAATGTTGATTTTTGTATCCTTATAATGCACGGAGGTATTCTTTGAAAGAATTGTAATTCCTCTTTCGCGTTCAAGGTCGTTGGAGTCCATAACCCTGTCCTGCACCTGCTCATTGTCACGGAAGGTTCCGCTTTGCTTGAGCATTTCATCAACCATAGTTGTTTTACCGTGGTCAACGTGGGCAATAATCGCAACGTTTCTTATGTTTTCTCTTTTTGCCAAATGATTCACCTGATTTCACATAATTATACATATTACATTATAAAACAAAATAATCTGTCCGTCAATGAAAAAATGGCAGGAGTACATTTCTCCTGCCGATTTTTTATAAGTCGTCTGCATCCTGAACAGGCATATCGTCATCGTAGGGATTACCCGTGTAGCTTCCGAGATAATCGGAAATATCCTCTTCTTGTGATGTTTCCTGCCACACGCCCGTTATATCCGCAACAATCGGAAAAACCTTGCGTTCAGAATCCTTGTACTTTTTCTTTTTCATTTCAGCACTCCTTTGCATCAAAGATGCATTTTTAGTTTTTACTGTATTATGATATTTAATTCAAATTGACAAAACTTTTGCAATGTTATAATATATAATCCGAAAGTGAGGTTTCACAATGGATAATAATGAAAATTTAGATAAATACAAAAAATATCTCAACGAAGAGGAGGAAGTGATTATTCCCAAAGAGGAAGAAAAAATCGCTCCCCCGCCCTCCAAAAAGAAAAGCAAGGTCGTTCCCGTTGTTATTGTTGCACTGATTGTTCTTTTTTGCGGAGCTTTTGCAGGCGCGTTTTTGTTTAAGGACGAAATCAAAAACGTTATCACCCCCACAACCACAGTTCCACCCAAGCCCACAAACGTAGTAACAGTCACCTTCCCCGAGGGTTACACCGTTTATCAGATGGGTATGCTCCTCCAGGAAAAGGGTGTGTGCTCAAAGGACGATTTTTACCATGCCGCCAACTCCCCCGTTGATGGCATTGAAATCGCTAACCCTGAAGAAAGAGCCTTTCTTCTTGAAGGCTATCTTTTCCCCGACACATACGAGTTTTACCTCAATGAAGACCCAAAGAGCGTCATCGGAAGATTTATTGACAACTACAACCAAAAAATCACGCCCGAAATCAAGCAAAAAGCCGCAGCTTTGGGCTACACAATGGACGAAATGCTCACCCTCGCATCAATTATTCAAAAGGAATGTGATTTCGGCATTGAGGAATGCAAAAACGTTTCTTCTGTTTTTCATAACCGTTTAAAAAATTCAAGAGAAACTTATCTCGGCAGTGACGTAACGTATTTTTATCTTAAAAATATGGCAGATTATCTCGGCGGAAGTGACAGTGAAAAATTTGACTTCCTGCTCACCAAATATTACACCTACAACAAATACCGCAAAGGTCTTCCCGCAGGAGCAATCTGCAACCCCGGAATCAAGGCAATCACCGCGGCAGTCGAACCTGCTGACACTGATTATTATTACTTCCTCACAGACGAAACGGCAACGGAATTTTACTATGCCGAAACCTATTCCCAACACCTTGCCAACGGCAAAAAAGCAGGGATTATGTGATGAAATATTCAGACATAGTTAAAGGCACCTTTGTTTCCCGACCCAATCGTTTCATCGCGCATGTTATCATTGACGGCAAAGAGGAAATATGCCACGTCAAAAACACAGGTCGGTGCAAAGAGCTCCTTGTTGAGGGTGCAACCGTTTTTGTGCAGAAAAGCAACAACCCCTCACGCAAAACTGCCTACGATTTAATCTCCGTTTGCAAGGGTGAACGGCTTATCAATATGGACTCTCAGGCCCCAAATAAGGTGGCCGAAGAATGGCTCAGGGATCGCTTTCCCGAAGCCGTTATCAAAAAAGAGGTAACTCACGAAGATTCTCGCTTTGATTTTTATATTGAAAACAAAGGCGACAAAATTTTCGTTGAGGTCAAGGGTGTCACTCTTGAAAAAGACGGTGTTGTTCTCTTCCCCGATGCACCCACTCAAAGAGGTGTCAAGCATCTCAACGGTCTTGCAAAATGGGTAGCTGAGGGCAACAAGGCCATGGCGCTTTTTATTGTTCAGATGAACAATGTGAAATTTTTTACCCCCAACAAAGAAACACACCCTGAATTTGCCGAGGTGCTGACCAAAGCAAAAAATCAGGGCGTTGAGGTTATTGCCGTTGAATGTGAAGCGGGAGAAAGCACACTCACCCACGGCAAGGAAATTGACGTTATTTTATGAGGTTTTTATGGATACGATTTCATTGATTTTTGAAATAATTGAATTTGCGGGAATAACCGCCTTTGCCATTTCGGGCGCAATGATTTCTATTGTGCGCAAAATGGATGTTTTCGGCGTTGTTTTTCTCGGCTTTGTAACAGCTCTCGGAGGCGGCGCGTTCAGAGACGTTTTTCTCGGAGTTTTTCCTCCAAGAAATTTCTGCAACGGAGAAAATCTTTTCTGCGCCGTTGTAACTTCACTTTGTGTGTTTATAGTTGCCAAAATTTTTAACCGATTCTTTTTTGACAACTATAAAAAAATCAACACAATAATCAACGTTTTTGACGCTCTGGGTCTTGCGGCGTTCACTGTTTCGGGTGTGCGCCTCACCATTGAAGCCGGCTACGGCGACCACGAATTTTTCTCAATTTTTATGGGTCTGCTTACTGCCGTTGGCGGCGGACTTCTTCGTGACATAATGAGCAGGGAAAAGCCGATGATTTTTTGCAAAAATGTTTATGCAACTGCAGTTTTGCTTGGCGCAATCTGCTACTTCTACCTGAGCATTTTTGTCAATGAAATTGTTGCAATTTCCGTGGCTTCCGTTGTGATTGTTGCCATTCGTATTCTCGCCGCAACCTTCCATTGGGATTTGCCGAAAATAGAGCGTCCTACTCAACAGTAACACTCTTGGCAAGATTTTTCGGCTTATCTATACTACAACCTTTATGGAGTGCCGTATAATAAGCAATCATCTGCATAGGAATCACCGTAAGCGAGGTTTCAAAAAGCTCGTCGGTTTCGGGTACACAAATCATCACGTCGTCTGCGTCGGGAGTGAAGGAGTCTTCATTTCCGATGAAGATTATTTTTGACCCGCGGGCTTTACATTCCCTGATGTTACTGACGGTTTTGGGGCTTACGGAGTTTTGTGCCGTAACTGCCACAACAGGTGTTCCCTCTTCTATGAGAGAAATTGTTCCGTGCTTCAGCTCACCAGCCGCATAGGCTTCACAATGAGTATAGCTGACCTCTTTAAGCTTGAGCGCACCCTCCATAGCGGCACAGTAATCAACCCCTCGGCCGATGAAGCAGACATAGCTTTCATCCTTGAGCATTCGGGCAACGGCCATATATTCTTTTTCTTTTTTGAGAAGCTCCCTGATTTTTTCGGGGAGCTTTTTAATTTCTGCAACAAGCTGAGAATACCTCTCCTTGTTGATTTTGCCCGAAGAGTAGGCAAGGCGGGTGCATAGGGCATAAATAACCCCAAGCTGTGCGCTGAAAGCCTTTGTGGTCGCAACGGCAACCTCCTTGCCTGCCTTGGTTAAAATCACGCTGTCACTCTCCTGGGCTATTGTGCTCAGAGGCGCGTTTATAATTGAAACAATTTTTGCTTTATGCTTTTTTGCTTCACGCATTGCGGCAAGGGTATCGGCAGTTTCACCGCTTTGGCTGATTACCACCACAAGGGTGTTTTCATCGGCAACAGGGCTTGAATAGCGGAATTCCGAGGCAATGTAAGCTTGGCAAGGAATACCCATAAGCTTCTGGGCAACATACGCCCCCACCGCTCCCGCGTGGTAGGCAGAACCGCAGGCAACAAAGTCAATACGGTTAAGCCGTTTGATTTTTTCTTTGGTCAGGCGCAAGGTGCTGAGCTTAATTCTGGAATCAACAATAATGCTTTCAACCGTGTTTTGCACCGCTGAGGGTTGCTGATAAATTTCTTTGAGCATATAGTGGGCATATTC
>JAGBHX010000059.1 GCA_017935265.1 Clostridia bacterium
AAAGAATATACTCAAAAAGAGGTTGCAGACATTCTCGGCATCTCACAAAGCTATATTTCAAGACTTGAAAAGAGAATAATCTCCAAGCTAAAAAAGACCGTAGAAAAAGCATAAAATTTGTCAAAATATATAGAAATTTTAATTATAATATGTTATGATAAAAAGGAACTTTAAAAAGAGGTGTTAATTATGGTAAAAACAATCATTAAATGCGCTGTTGCAGTCCTTTGCACGGTTGCAATCTGCGTGACAATTTTTGTATGCACAGGAAAATCAGGAGAAACTGCTCCCGATTATATGACAGAAGCTCAGGCTGCCGAATATCTCGGTGTCAGCGCTGAAAGACTTGAAATTATGCGCAAAAACCTCAAGTATCTTGAAGGTGCATATGTTTCTTACTCTTATGAAGAAAACGGTGAGGTTGTTACTGTTTATATGTATTCAAAGCAGGCACTTAACGACACTATGGCTGAGCTTATGGACAACGAGGGCAGAAAGAATATCAATTTCAAATACATTGAGCAAATCATCAAAGACCAGAAATAAACATTATTTTTCGGCTGTCTCGCAAGGGGCAGCCGATTTATCAAGGTATGAATATGACTAAACTAATTTGCCCCAAATGCAAAGAAGCTCTTGAAAAGACTGAAAAAAGTCTTGTTTGCCGAAACAGACATTGTTATGACATCGCAAAGGAAGGTTATGTCAATCTGCTCCCGTCTTCTAAAAACGGCAGTCTTATAGGTGACAACCGTGATATGGCGCTTTCACGAAGAGACTTTCTCAACAAAGGGTATTTTTCCGCACTTGCAGAAGCTCTTGGAGTTGAATTGAAGAAAACAGAGGCCGTCTCACCTTGCGTGCTTGACATTTGCTGCGGTGAGGGTTATTACTCATCGTTTCTCAAAAAAAGTTATCACGGTGATTTTCTCGGCTTTGACATTTCAAAAGAGATGATTCGACTTGCCGCAAAGAGAAAAAGCGGAGTCAGCTACTTTGTTGCGAATATGACCGATATTCCTCTTTCTGATGAAAGCGTTGACTTTGCGATACATCTGTTTGCCCCCTTTTTTGAAAATGAGTTTTACAGAATTCTCAAAAAAGGCGGAACACTCGTTTCTGTTACCCCCGGCAAAGAGCATCTGTTTTCACTTAAAAAGGTGCTTTATGATACACCGTATCTGAACGATGAAACACCGCCCGAAACAAAAAAGCTGACTCTTGTTGAACAGAAAAAGGTATTAGCTGAAATAGAGCTTCAATCAGAAGATGACATTCAGGCTCTATTTAAAATGACACCGTATTACTATCACACAAGTGATGAAAACAAAAAACGGCTCGTCGGAATTAACAGCCTTGAAACAGAGATTGATTTCACTTTGAACATATACAAAAAATAACGGAGGTACACTTATGGCAGAAATATACAGAGGACCGGGAAGTGAAAAAGATTATCAGCACAGCCTGGACTTTTTAAATGATGTTTTCTTTTCAGATGATGAAGAAGTACGTGATTTTTTAACGCTTCTTCCAAAGCTATATAAAAAAGGCTGTAACCACTGCGAAAACAACCTGATTGTAAGCGTTGACGGCAAGTGGAAGGGCGCTGTAGGCCTTTATTTTGATGAGGCTGACGTTATGGGAAACCGCCTTGTCTGCGGCGGAATAGGTAACGTTGCTGTAGGCAAGGACTGCCGCGGAGAAGGATATATGCAGGACTGTATGCAGCAGGCAATGGACAGAATTATAGAACGTGATGCCGACTATTCCGTTCTCGGCGGTCAGCGTCAGCGTTACGGTTATTTTTCTTTTGCTCCTGCAGGGTTTGAGCACAGCTTTACTTTTAACGCTCAGAATCTCAAGCACGTTTACGGCGCAGATTACAAATCAAAGCTCACAGCCGTTAAAGTGGAGGAAGCTGACAAAGAAAGCATTGAGTTTATCAAGAAGCTTTATAATTTAAATCCCGATAAAATTATCAGGCCTGACGAAAGGTATTTTGATTATCTTGTGTCCTGGCAACAGATTCCTTACATATTTAAAGACGGTAACAATACAGTCGGATACTGTATTTTCAGCCACGATATGGGCGCAATTACCGAAGTCAAAGCGGTTGATACGGACTGCTTCAAAAAGCTTCTTGCCGCCGCATTCATAACAAGCGGTCAGCAAGAAATCAGGTTGGAAATTCCTGCGTATGAAAAAGAATATATTGAATATCTTTCTCAAGTTACAGAAGGACATTCAATCTGTCACAGCTCTTCACTTACGGTGCTCAACTGGAAGAAATTCATAAAAGCGTATTTTGAGCTTAAAGCTTCTTACACAAAGATGTGCGACGGAAAAATGTCATTCCTGATTCACGGCTATAAGAAGGATGAAAGCTTTACCATCTGCGTAAAGGACGGAAATGTTACATTCAGCGACGAGGTTGAAAATCCGTTGGAGCTTACTCATCACGAAGCAACGGCTTTGTTCTTCTCGCTCTATTCAATCAAAACCTACGATATACCCTCAGGTGTTGCCTCATGGTTCCCTCTTCATTGGTATATTCACCCTGCAGATAAGGTTTAAGTGTTGACATAATCGGGTGTTTGTTATAAAATAAAATGAATTCTTTTTACGAAAGGAAAATAGTATGAAATATTATATCGGTGTAGACGGCGGCGGCACAAAAACCGCTTATGCCCTCTTTAATGAAAACAAAGAAATGGTGGCTATGGTTAAAGGCCCCGGCAGTAACCATGAAAACTATGAAGGCGGTATGGAGCAGGCTTCAAAAATCATTTGGGCAGGCATCAACTCACTTCTTATGGAAGCTAACATCGAACTCAAAGACGTAAGCTTCACGCTCATGGGCCTTGCAGGTATTGACCATCAGTATCAGCACGATGATATGTATAAAAGACTCAGCGATTTCGGTCTTTCAAACTTTGAAATTTATAATGACGGCTTTATCGTAGTTAAAGCAGGTTCAACAGGCGCAGCCGCAATCGGTTACAACGCAGGCACAGGTACTTGCTGTAACGCTATTGACTCAGACGGCAAAATGCTTCAGCTTGCAGGTCTCGGTGAGTTTTCAGGTGACGAAGGCAACGGCCATTGGATAGCAATGATGACTTACAAAACAATCTACGATGATGTTTACCTCGGTCTTGGTGAAACGGCCTTGACAAAAATGTTCTATGAATTCTACTCAATCTCAACAAGAGAAGAATTCCTCGGTATGGTTTCAAAATTTGAAGAAGATGATGCAGACACATTCATTATGAAGCTCATTGACTTCTTCTTTGACGCCGCAAAGGAAGGCGACGAAAAAGTTCTTGCCATTATTGAAGAAATGGCAGACAGAGGCTCATCTCTTATTGCCGCACACGCAAAACAGCTCAACTTCACAGATGACGAAATTGAAGTTGTTCTTTCCGGTTCAATCCACACAAAGCTTCCCTCAGAGATTTACATCAACAGACTTATGGAGCTTTGCGTAGAAAAAAGCGGCAGAAAAATGAAGTTCAACAAGCTTTCTGAGCCCCCCGTTGTTGGTTGTGTTAACTGGATTTTCCAGCAGTATGTATAATTTAAAGGAGAGATCAAGATGAAAGAAATTACACTTGCCGTTATCGGTTCAGGTAGTACATATTGTCCCGAGCTTATCGACGGCTTCCTCAAAGCCAGAGACTCACTCAAGCTCAAAAAAGTGTCTTTTATGGACATTGACGAGCGCAAGAGAACAATCGTTGGTAACCTTTGTATCCGTATGCTCAAGGCTGCAGGCGTTGACTGCGAGGTAGTTCTCACAGACGACGTTGACACAGCTCTCCAGGGCGCAGACTTTGTTGTTACTCAGATGCGTATAGGCAAGCTTCCCGCACGTCACCTTGACGAAAGCATTCCTAAGAAATACGGTCTCATCGGTCAGGAAACAACAGGTATCGGCGGTTGCTTCAAGGCATTGCGCACAATCCCCGTAATCAAGCACGTTTGTGAAAGAATTGAAGCTATCTGCCCCGACGCATGGCTCATCAACTTCACAAATCCCTCAGGTATTCTCACTGAGTTCATTCTTAATCACACAAATGTTAAAAACATCGGTCTTTGCAACGTTCCCATCGATATGATTGACGACGTTAAAGAAATCACAGGTGAAGACAGCGAAATCACATACCTTGGCCTTAACCACCTCAGCTGGATCACCTCTGTTAAGAAGGACGGCGAAGAGCTTCTTCCCGGATTGATTGAAAGCGGCTTCTCACCCAAGGTTATGGCAAATATCAAGGATGACGGCTTTGACATTGAATGTCTCAAATCCGTTCAGGGTCTCCCCTCTTCATACCTTCAGTATTTCTACTGCCGCGAAGCAAAGCTCGAGCATCAGCGCACAGATGAAAAGACAAGAGCACAGGTTTGTATGGAAATTGAAGAAAGCCTTCTTGAAATGTATCAGAATGAAGAGCTTTGCATCAAACCCGCACTTCTTGACAAGCGCGGCGGTCACAAATATTCTCTTGCCGCTGTTTCTCTTATCGATTCAATCGCAAACGACAAAAGAGATGTTCACGTTGTTAACATCAAAAACAACGGTACTCTTGACTTTATGGATGACGATGACATCGTAGAAATTGCCGCAGTAATCGGCAAGGACGGTGCTACACCCGTTAAGATTGACAAGGTTGAAAACAAGCACATCATCGCTCTTATGAGAACAATCAAGGCATATGAAAAATACACTGTTGAGGGTGCTCTCACAGGTAACGAGCAGGCAGTTATCAACGGACTTCTCATTCATCCCCTTGTTGGTGACTGGGAGAAGACAACAAAATGCTTTGAAGAGCTTAAACAGGCTCACAAGGAATTCCTTCCCGAGTTCAAGTTCTAATAATCAAGCCTCCGCTTTTGCGGAGGCTTTTGTCATTGTTAAGTATTTATAATTCCCAGGCTTACTGAGAGAGCCTGATTTACTCTGTTCATATCGTTTTCGTCAAGATTGCCCATTTTTTCTTTAAGACGTTTTTTATCAAGCGTACGCACCTGCTCAAGCAACACAATAGAATCCTTGGCAAGGCCGCAACCGTGAGCATTGACCTGTATATGAGTCGGTAAGGAGGTTTTAAAGCGCTGGCTTGTGATTGCCGCGGCAATTACCGTAGGGCTGAACTTATTACCGACATCGTTCTGCACGATTAGAACCGGTCTTATTCCGCCCTGCTCTGAACCGACAACGGGACTAAGGTCTGCGTAATATATATCTCCCCGTTTAACTGTCATTTATATCACTCTCCGTAATTTAATCAGCAAAAATATTTTTGCCGATTACAGGCATATTTAAACATATCACAAAAAATATACCTGTTATATTTTATTCCGAAGAGCTCACAGCGTTAATTGTTAAAATAAAACTCGCCGTTATTTACTTTCATCCATTTAAGATTGCCCTGAGAATCAAGCACAGCGCCGAAATCGTCGTTTTTAAGCTCAAAACCGTCAGGAGTATGAGTAAATTCTTTCGCTGTTCTGAGGGCTTCTACCGCTTTATACAGCTGTGAAAACGCATTATCGTCGCTTGAAACTGGTAAACGGATTTTATCAAATTGCGTTACTGTTTCGTTGCCGTTTACCGATATAACAAGTCCGTTGATATCATCGGGAGAATTAAGCAACAGAGTCAGAGCACCGTTTTTATCTGACTTCATTTCACCTGAATATACAACATCTTTAACCTTTAAAGAAAAAGCGGTGTTCAATGAATTAACATTCAAAGAAACACCGTTTTTAATAATTCCGTTATCACACGAAGAAAAAATTATGAGAATAAATAAAACAATTGCAATAAAACGCTTCAACTCAATCAGCCTTATTTTCAAATTTTGAAAACAGCTTTGGCAAAGCATCAATCATCATCGTGGGAGTCATACCTGTGAGAGAATACTCTTTTGCAAGACAATCACCGCTATAACCGTGAATATATGCCGCGCACACGGCACTCTTGAGAACGTCTATACCCTGGGCAAGGAATGAGCCGATAATGCCCGAAAGCACATCACCGCTTCCGCCTTTAGCCATTCCCTGATTGCCGGTTGGGT
>JAGBHX010000060.1 GCA_017935265.1 Clostridia bacterium
TGATGTTGAGGAGTATCTTGCAAAATATCCTGACCTTAAAAAAATGAAGCTTGTCACCGACAGTGATGCTCATTATCTCGAAAATATGAATATGAATCCCAGGCATCTTGAGCTTGACAGCCTTTCGGCTCAGAGCGTTGTGGATTATTTAATGTCGCAAAAATAATTTTTGCGACATTTTTTTATAAATATAGCGATTTTTCATCAAGTCAGAAGTGCTTAACCACGATATATTGAGGTTGACATATCACCTTGTAAACAAGGTGTAGAATTATTGACAAATTACAGTATATTTATGCAGAAACCTTGATTTTTTGATATATATATGTTATACTGACTTGAATTGGATTGCTATAAATTTAACAATCAATAAACAACCAGATTTATTTAAGGAGGAGAAAACTTAAATGCTCAAGAAAATCAGCAAAATGCCTTTCAAAGGTACTCCCGAGCAGGAAGCTCAGCTTCAGGCTGTAATTGCAAAGTGCAAGGGTGACAACAGTCTTCTTATGCACGTTATGCAGCAGGCTCAGGGAATTTACGGCTATCTTCCCATTGAAGTGCAGAAGATGATCGCCGACGGTATGGATGTACCCGTTGAAAAGGTGTACGGTATCTCAACATTCTATGCACAGTTCGCGTTGTCTCCCAAGGGTCAGTACAATATCTCTGTCTGCCTTGGTACAGCTTGCTACGTTAAGGGCGCTCAGGATTTGGTTGACAAGCTTTGCGAAGAGCTTAAAATCGACGCCGGTGAGTGCACAGAAGACGGCAAGTTCTCAATCGAGGCCTGCCGTTGCATCGGTGCTTGCGGTCTTGCTCCCGTTCTCACAGTTAACGATGAGGTTTACGGTAAGCTTGTTGCCGACGATATTCCCGGTATCCTTGCTAAATATCAGGCATAATTATGCGTGAATTATCCTTAAACATACTGGATATTTCGCAGAACTCAATATCTGCCAAGGCCACGGTGGTTGAAATTGTTGTGGATGAAAATTCAGCCGACAGCACGCTGACGGTGAAAATAATTGACAACGGTTGCGGAATGAGCGAAGAGATGCTCGCAAGGGTCAACGACCCATTCTGCACAACAAGAACCACCAGAAAGGTGGGAATGGGAATTCCTCTTTTTAAAATGGCGGCAGAAATGACGGGCGGCAGCTTTAACATAAGCTCCGTTGTGGGTGAAGGCACTCAGGTGACTGCCGTGTTCAAGACCGACAGCATCGACTTTACCCCGCTGGGTGACATTGACTCAACAATCATCACCCTTGTCACAATGAACACACACATCGATTTCCTTTATCGCCTGAAAATTGACGGCAGGGAATTCGTTCTTGACACAAAGCAGCTCAAGGGTATTCTGGGCGGTGTTCCTCTCAATGAGCCCGAGGTTGTGATGTGGATGAAAGATTACTTAAAAGAACAAACTCAAATAATCCGCGGAGGTGTTATATAATGAAAACACTTGAAGAATTGTTGGCAATCAAAGCCAAAGCTGAAAAGCAGATGAACGTCAGAGAAGAAGAGGGCGCAGGCATCAGAGTTGTTGTCGGTATGGCTACTTGCGGTATCGCAGCAGGTGCAAGACCCGTTCTTGCAGGCTTCGTTGAAGAAGTTGCAAAGAGAAACCTCAAAGACGTTTCAGTTAACCAGACAGGCTGCATAGGTATGTGCCAGTATGAGCCTATCGTTGAAATCTTTGAAGAAGGCAAAGAAAAGGTAACTTATATCAAGATGTCACCTGAGAAGGTTGCACGTGTTGTTGCTGACCATATTGTTAACGGCAACCCCGTTGTTGAATACACAGTAGCAACTCTCGACAAATAAGGAGGAAAATTATGTATCGTTCACACGTACTTGTCTGCGGCGGTACAGGCTGTACATCTTCAAACAGCCTTGCTATCATTGAAGCTCTTGAAAAAGAGCTTGAAGCAAAAGGCCTCACAGACGAAGTAAAAGTTATTAAAACAGGCTGTTTCGGTCTTTGTGCCCTCGGCCCGATTATGGTTGTTTACCCCGAAGGCAGCTTCTACAGCGAAGTTAAGGTAGAAAACATTCCCGAAATCGTTGAAGAGCATCTTCTCAAGGGTCGTATTGTAAAGCATCTTCTTTATGAAGAGACAACTCAGACCGAAGACATCAAATCAATCAATGAAACAAACTTCTACAAAAAGCAGAAGAGAGTTGCTCTTCGCAACTGCGGTGTTATTGACCCCGAAAATGTTGAAGAGTATATCGCAATGGACGGCTATCAGGCTCTTGCAAAGGCTGTTACCGAGATGACCCCCGAACAGGTTATCGAGGTTGTTAAGGATTCAGGTCTTCGCGGACGCGGCGGCGGCGGATTCCCCACCGGTCTTAAATGGAGCTTCACAGCTAAAAATGCTGCTGACCAGAAATACGTTGTATGTAACGCTGACGAAGGTGACCCCGGTGCATTTATGGACCGTTCAATCCTTGAGGGTGACCCCCACTGCGTAATCGAAGCTATGGCTATCTGCGGTTATGCCACAGGCGCAACCGAGGGCTATGTTTACGTTCGTGCCGAATACCCCATCGCTGTTGCACGTCTTCAGAAGGCTATTGACGACGCAAGAGAATACGGTCTTCTCGGTAAAGACATCTTCGGCTCAGGCTTTGACTTTGACCTTCACATCCGTCTCGGCGCAGGCGCATTCGTATGTGGTGAAGAAACTGCTCTTATGACATCAATCGAAGGTAACCGCGGTGAGCCCAGACCCAGACCTCCCTATCCTGCAGTTAAGGGTCTTTTTGCAAAGCCCACCACAGAAAATAACGTTGAAACCTTTGCAAACATTCCTCAGATTATTCTCCACGGTGCTGAATACTTCAACACAATGGGCACAGAAAAATCAAAGGGCACAAAGGTATTTGCTCTCGGCGGTAAAATCAATAACACAGGTCTTGTTGAAATCCCCA
>JAGBHX010000061.1 GCA_017935265.1 Clostridia bacterium
AATTCCTGAATTGACCATACAAAAAAGCCGACTGATTTCGAAAATCGGTCGGCTATCTTAATCTGACTTTCTACCCTCTTAACAATCCTTGCGGACAATGCCTCTTCAGCTTATAATTTGTGTGTGATAGATGTCTGGATTAAGACATTTACAATTCTATCACGATTTCAATTTGATGTCAATATGAATTCTTTAGTTTTTAATTCGAAATGATATTATAGTGACATCAAATTTAGGGGGTATTTCCTATGGCAGGCAATTATTATCCTCCCTTTTCTTTAAGGGTTTCAGAAGATTTGCTTGATAAAGTCAAATATATTGCAGAGAATAACAAGCGCTCAGCCAATAAAGAAATTGAATTTGCTTTAGAGCAGTATGTAAAAACTTTTGAAGCAGAAAACGGCAAAATAAATATCGAATAATTAAGTTCCTGCTTGATGCGGGAACTTTTTATTTTATATTGAAATATCAGGGATAAAGGCATATAATATTTATAAATCGGAGGTAATGTTATGAAAAAAACAAGACTTAAACAATATGCTTCACTTATTGCAAATGTGGGTGCAAGAGTTCAGAAGGGTCAGGAGGTTATGATTTTTGCTGAGCTTGACCAGCCTGAGTTTGTGAAAATGGTGGTTGAAGAATGTTATAAAGCCGGTGCAAAGCGCGTTGACGTTGAATGGAGCTATCAGCCTCTTACAAAGCTTCACGTAAGGCACCGTTCGCTGAAAACTCTCGGCACCGTGCTTGATTGGGAGGTTGAAAAGCTCAAGCGCAGGGTTGAGATTCTGCCCGTTATGATTTATCTTCTTTCAGAAGACCCCGACGGTCTTAACGGTATCAATCAGAAAAAATATTCAAAATCTTCTCAGGAACGCTATAAGATTATCAAGCCTTTCAGAGACCAAATGGAAAACAAATATCAGTGGTGCATTGCCGCTGTGCCCGGTGTAGCATGGGCTAAAAAGGTGTTCCCGAATTGCCGCAAAAACGAGGCCGTTGAAAAGCTGTGGGAAGCCATTCTTCTCACCTCCCGTTGCGGTGACGACCCTGTGGAACAGTGGAACGAGCACAACGCTGACCTCAAAAGCAGATGCGATTATCTTAACTACCTTAACATTGAGTCCCTTCACTACACCTCATCAAACGGTACTGATTTCACCGTTGGTCTCATTGAGGGGTCACAGTTCCTCGGCGGCGGTGAATACACCCTTTCGGGCAATTACTACAACCCCAACATTCCCAGCGAGGAAGTGTTCATTTCACCAAAACGGGGTGAAGCTGAGGGCGTGGTTTATTCAACAATGCCTCTCTCCTACCGCGGTGAATTGATTGAGAATTTTTATATCCGCTTTGAAAACGGAAAGGCTGTTGAAGCAAAAGCGGAGAAAAACGAAGAGCTTCTCAAAGAGCTTATCAATATGGACGAGGGTTCGGCATATCTTGGCGAATGTGCACTTGTGCCCTATGACTCCCCCATAAGAAACAGCGGAATTCTCTTCTACAACACTCTTTTTGACGAAAATGCCGCCTGTCACCTTGCACTTGGTGAGGGCTTTTCTTCAAGCATTGTGGGCAACGAGGAAATGACACTTGAACAATGCAGAGAAAAAGGCATCAACAAGTCAATTGTTCACGAGGATTTTATGATTGGCTCAGCTGACCTTGACATCACCGCCAAAACCCGTGACGGAAAAACAGTGCAGATTTTCAAAGACGGAAACTGGGCGTTTTAGTTTCAGCTCCTGCCACAAGCTACGGAGAGAATGTCTTTTCGTACGGGCAACGGACCTAACCGTCAAAGGCAAGCCTACAAGGAGGATTATTATGAACAACATCATAAAACAAAAAATTACCGAATTAGAAGATTTGAGCAATGCCTACATTATACGTGACGGATTTGTTTTTACGAGTGGAGATGAGCCTGCCAATGTTTTTGACAGCATTGTTATAAGGCACCCTGAAACAGCCGACACCTTTTCTCCGAAGATAGGTTTTTCATCTAAACCTTTGGAAGAACACATCGAGCTTATAAATAAATATCAACTTGAAAAAGCTGTGGTCATTGCTGACTCAATTGATTTTTTAACACAATGTCCTTCTCTCAAATATCTGAACATTTACCCTTCGGACAGTGCTGATGAAAGCTTTGATTATTCCCCCTTGTATTCAATGCCGGAAATAAGATGTTTGCGTTGCAGGACAATGCTCGGTCTACACGAAAAGACCTTTACCACAGTAGATTATTCTCAAATCAGCGGTTTAAAGAAAATCTATTTATCAGGTAAAGGTCATCTCAATTTTGAAAAAGTAACTTCATTAGAAAGCTTGAACATTGACAACAATAAGATTTTTAAATCATTAACCGGTTTTTGTTCAAGTGAAAATCTTCACGTTTTAGATTTACTGCAATGCAGTGTGGAAACACTATCAGGAATAGCATATTTCAAAAACATTGAAAATCTTTCTTTGTGTTATAATAAAAGGCTGTCCGATATAAGTAGTCTAACTGAAGTGGCAAACACTTTGAAAACATTGAGTATTGAGAATTGTCCTAAGATCACAGATTTTTCTGTTTTAAGCAAGTTAGAAAACCTTGAGCATTTGTACCTGACAGGTAGCAACGAAATAGAAAGCTTATCTTTCATCAAGAATATGAAAAAGCTTAAAAC
Organism: Clostridia bacterium; assembly: GCA_017935265.1. Classification (GTDB taxonomy): domain Bacteria; phylum Bacillota; class Clostridia; order Oscillospirales; family Acutalibacteraceae; genus CAG-488. The sequence continues at coordinate 2,673 of JAGBHX010000061.1, forward strand.
ATTTCTCTTTTCAGTAAATGTTCTCGACGGTGATTTAACTCCTTGTCTTGACTTGAAATATGCGAGCTGTCTCAAAGGCAGAAAGCACTATAATCTCAAAGAGAAGGATTTGCCTAAAAAATTAAACACATAATATCCACTAAAAAAGACAGGGTTTGTGCCCTGTCTTTTATCATTCATCATATCCCACAAGTTCCTGGCGGGTTTTGAAGTAATATCCGTTTCTTTCAAGAAGCTTGGGTGCTTTTAATATTTTGCCCATTCCCCTGATTACGCAGGTCTGAGGGTCGTTGGCAATTCTTGTGGTGATGCCCGTCCTGTATTCAATAAAGCGGTCAATTCCCGTAAGCAAGGCACTGCCGCCTGTTATGGTGATGCCTGTTTTTGAAACATCCGCGGTAAGCTCCGGCGGAGTGCTTTCAAGCACTTGACGGATTGCTTCAACAATCTGCTCAAGCTGTTCGTTAAAGCAAAGGAAAACATCCGCAGATGTAATTTCAGCCGACGAAGGCATATTGGTGACAGCATCCTTACCAACAGCTCTTACAGCAAGCTCGGCTTCAAGGAAGTTGGTGCAACCGATGTCTTTTTTTATAATCTCAGCAGTAGGAGTTCCTATAACAAGATTTTTTTCTCTCCTGGCAAAGGAGATAATTGCATCGTTGAAGGTATTGCCTGCAAATTTGATTGACTTTGATGAGCAGACCATTCCCCTTGCAATAACGGCAATATCCGTTGTACCTGCACCGATATCCACAACCATTGTGCCGTGGTAGCTGTTGACGTCAACCCCTGCACCAATTGCGGCGGCAAGCGGTTCTTCAATAAGGCAGGCCTTGGAAGCACCCGAGGCCGTTGCCATTTCAAGCACGGAGCGTTTGTCAACGGAGTTCATATCGCAGGGAATGCTGATGAGCACGTTTGGCTTCAAAATTTTATTACTGCACACCTTCTGCACAAAATAACCGATGATGTTCTGCACAATCTGAAAATCGGCGATACTGCCCTCTTTGACGGGGCAGATTATGTCAATCCAGTCGTGTGTTTTGCCCATCATTTCATAGGCTTTTTTGCCCAGGGCGCTGATTTTTTCATTTTCAACATCATAAGCCACCACGCTCGGCTCGTTGGCAATTATACCCTTGCCCTGAACGAAAACCGACAGATAGCCCGTTCCCAAATCAAAGCATATATTTGTTCCTATCATCAGCTTCGTCCTTTCTTTTTTAACTTAGTTACTGCCGCCGAAAGGCAACAGACTTTATCTGCTCCTGCAAGAAAAAGCATTTTCCCGCATTCGCTGAGGGTTGAACCCGTGGTTTCAATATCGTCTATAAGAAGAATACTCATACCGCTTAAATCAATGCCCTTGGTAACTTCAAAAGCACCCAGCACATTGCCGAAGCGTTCAATTGGAGAAGTGCCCGACTGCTTTTCGGTGCGGTAGATTTTGTTTAGTATGCCGTCATTGAAGGGTATTTCCGTTTTTTGAGAAATATATTCTGCAAGCAGGCGGCTCTGATTGTATCCCCTGAGCTTCAGATCCTCGGGGTGAAGAGGCACACAGGTGATAAAATCAAAGGCTTCGTCGCCGTACTGCTCACGGAAGGTGCGCAGCATATATTCACTCAAAGGCTCGGCAAACTGAGTTTTACCCTTGAATTTTAAAGCGTGGATACACTTTTTGACACCGCCCTCAAAATAAAAGGGTGCGGCGGCCTTGTCATAATAAAGTGTGGTAGAGGAGCAAGTACATTCACTCCTTGCTCTGCCGCATTTGGAGCAGATTTTGCCGTTGACATAAGGCAAGGAATCACGGCATCTGTCACAGGTGAATAATGTGTTTTCAAAGGTTTCACCGTCACAGAACATACAACGACGTGGCCAGACAACAGACTTTATTGTTTTGATTAAATCTGACATTATTCTTCACCGTCAAGCAAAAAGTGCTTCAAAGCAGAATAGCGCCTTGTTCGTGTGTTGTTCTTAACCATTTCTTCAATCTGAGCTTCACTGCCCACCATAATCATCAGCTTTTTGGCGCGTGTGACTGCTGTGTAAAGCAGATTGCGGTAGCAAAGCTGAGGCACAACACCCATAACAGGCACAATAACTGCAGGAAATTCGTTACCCTGGCTTTTGTGCACGGTCATAGCGTAAGCGTGTTCAAGCTCGTTAAGGCTTTCAAGGCTGTAAACTGCCTCTTTGTCATCATACCACACGGCAAGGCAGGCATTGACCTTGTCAATTTTTTTAATGATGCCGATGTCACCGTTAAAAATGCCTGAGCCTTCCTCGGCATCCTTTGTCCAGATGATATTATAGTTGTTTTTAATCTGCATCACCTTGTCCCCTTCTCTGAAAATTCGGGAACCAGAGGTGATTTCATTTTTATTTTTATCCGCAGGATTGATTAAATTCTGCAGAATTTTGTTAAGGTTAACAGAGCCTGTTTCGCCCTTGCGTGACGGACAAAGCACCTGAATGTCGTTAAGAGATGAAAAACCGTAGGCCTTGGGCAGACGGTTAACACACAAATCTGCAACTGTTTTGGCGGTTTCATAAGCTGAAACGCGCTTCATAAAGAAAAAGTCGTTATCCTTGTCATACAATTCCGGCATCTGACCCGACACGATTTTGTGGGCATTGGTAACAATTCGGCTTTCCATAGCCTGACGGAAAACCTCCTTGAGTGCCACAACAGGCATAACGCCTGAGTCAATCAAATCGTGAAGAACGTTGCCTGCACCGACGGCGGGAAGCTGGTCGGAGTCGCCAACCATAATCAGCCTGCAACCGAGAGGAAGAGCATCAAGAAGCGAAGCAAAAAGTGAAATATCCACCATTGAAAGCTCGTCCACAATAACTGCGCCTGCGGAAATGGGGTTTCGGGCGTTGCGGGCAAAATGAGGCCTGTCGTGCTTGTCCCACTCAACTTCAAGAAGGCGATGGATTGTTTTTGCTTCCTTGCCTGTGATTTCGCTCATTCTTTTGGCGGCTCTGCCTGTGGGGGCAGCAAGGGCAACATCAACACCGTCCATTTCAAAGAGCTTCAGAATGCCGTTGAGGGTGGTGGTTTTACCCGTACCCGGACCGCCTGTGAGAATAAGCATACCCTTGTTAACAGCGGTCATAATAGCCTGACGCTGTTTTTCTTCATAAGATATATTCTCCTGCTTTTCGATTTTGTGAATATCGGCATCAACCGTAGGTCTGCCTGCAGGAGGAAATTTGTTCATTATTGTAATTCGCCTTGCGGCAAGCTTTTCTGCTGAATATATATGAGGTAAAAACAAAAACTCCTTGCCGTCAATTGTTTCACTCATAAGCCTTCCGCTTTCAATTAGTGAGTCAACGGCAATGTCGATTGTGTCTTCATTTGTTTCAAGAAGCCCTGAGCTTGGGGCAAGAAGCTTTGCTCTGGGCACGCAGGTGTGACCGTTGTTGAGATTGTGGCGCACAACGTGAACGATGCCCGCGGCATTTCTGAAATCGCTGTCAGGCGGCTGAGGCAATGAAGCGGCAATAGCATCTGCACGCTCAAAGCCGATGCCTATTCCCTCACCGCAAAGGATATACGGATTGACACAAATCAAATCAACTGCATTTGCGCCGAAAAGCCTGAAGGCTTCAAGGCATTCGTTAGGGGTCATACCAAAGCGTTCAAGGCTTATCATAACCTGCCTGACGGCAAACTGTTCATTGAAAATTTTCGATATATCCTGAGCCTTCTTGAGAGAAATGCCTTTAATTTCAGCAAGCCGTTCCGGCTGATTTTCCAGCACATCAAAGGCCGAATCGCCGAAACGGTCAATAATTTTGCGCGCTGTTGCAGGGCCGATACCCTTGACGGCACCTGCGCTGAGATAACGGAGCAAATCCGCCGAGGTGGACGGCATACTCCGCTCACACAACTTTGCTTTGAACTGCCTGCCGAAGGTGGAATGATAGCTCCACTCGCCGCGAAGGCGCAGACTTTCACCCTCTGTTACCTCGGGCAGAACACCCACAACGGTGAAATATTCTTCGTCTGTGTAAAAATCAATCACGGTAAAACCGTTTTCTTCGTTGCGGTATGTAATTTCATCAACAACGCCGCTGATTTCTACAAGCTGTTCGTCCATCATTCGTCCTTTCTGATAATAGCGAGCGGTAAAGCATCGGGAGTGCAAAGCTCCATATTATCAAAATCATTCATTATGTTTTGGCATAGCTTTTTCTGCTTTTCGGTCATACCGTTATCAACAATCACAATTCGGTTTTTGCGGCAATCCCCCATTAAAGCAAAGCGGAAATGAACACTGTAAAGCAGAGCGCTGACATCGTCATCATCCATGCCTGGGGAAATAGCCACAACGCAGTGTGACACGGAGTCGATTTTAAAAACCTGTAAAATTATAAAGCACGAAGTTGCAACCACTCCGATAAAAATGAAAGCAGCCGCTATTCCGTACCATAAACCTTCAAGCATATTATCACCTCACTACATTATATGCACAAGGTGATTAAATGTGTGGGCAGGTCTGTAAGCCGTGTTCTGTCATTTAAGGCAATTATCTGTCTTGGCTTTGCGTTGCCGCAAAGCTCACGCCACCCGTTGAAACGCGCCGAGCAAGCGATAGTTTCGGTCGGTGTTGCTTCGGATAGGGTTTACAGGGTCTGCGCGGTTCCCCGCCGACCGGTGAGCTCTTACCTCGCCTTTCCACCCTTACCTCACAGGGCGGTTGCCCCATGCGGCGGTATATCTCTGTTGCACTGTCCCTAAGGTTACCCTCGGCGGCCGTTAGCCGTTATCCTGCTCTGTGAAGCACGGACTTTCCTCACACCCGGATAGGTGCGCAACTGCCCAACCTACCCACGGTATATATTTTAGTTTAAAACGCAAAAACTGTCAACCTTTTGGTAAAAAATAAAGAGAGAAGTTTTTGACTTCTCTCTTTTGGTTCTTTATATTTCTCTTCTCCACTCTTCTATATCTTCGTCGCCTCTTACATAATTGATTTTTGGTAAATCTTTATCCTTTAAGTTGTAATGCTTACGGTTTTTTTCAGAATGAACATACTGTAAAGAAAGACAAGGCGTTAAATCACCGTTTTCAACAACCATACTAAAAGTAAATGTTTTAAGATTTTTCATCTTAATTATAAAATCAAGATTTGGTAAAACATTATTTCCTGTAAGCTCAAGTAACTCAAGGTTTTCTAATGCTTCCAAAACAGAGAAATCCTTGATAGCGGGACATGAAGAAATCCTTATTTTTTTAAGTGTTTTTTTGCAATTGCTCAAAGCACTTATGTCGCTAAGCTTACGGTTATGATAAAGATACAGACTATGCAATTCGGAAGATTGCTCAAGTCCGTTTAAAGACGATACTCCGCATTGAATTAACATCAGTGTGTCTAACGCTTTACTATTGAATTGTCCTATTAAATCGTTGGCTTTAAGACCGCTGATGCTAAGGCTTTTCAGTGTGCTGATTTTTTCATAATTCACTAAAGCTTTATTATTAACAACCAGGCTTAATAATCCTTTGAATTTGAAACAATCAATTAAATTTTCAAACTTCTCTTTTTCAAGATTTATGAAATTAAAGCTAATGCTTTTGAGTTGCGGCAATTCATATAACGGTTGAACATCAATATTTTTTGTTGGTACAATACACAAGTGTTTTAGTGAAGGACATTGGGTTAAAAATTCAAGAGAATCCGCAAAAACAATAGCTTTTTCTAAAGAATACTTGTTGACTAAATCTATATGTGCATCCAACGAATGCTCAGAAACCGCATATCGCGGACACCAAAGTGGGTTGCCGTCGGTACGAATAACAATAGCATCAAAGACATTACCGGGGTAAGTAACACTAGTGAAGATAAAACCATTACGCCTTGTATAGCCGTTGCATAAATCCTGTATATTCTCAATAGTTTGCTTTATAAAAACATCCATAAATTTCACCTATAACATTTTGCTTCATTAGTCATACTGGCAACTCCTTTGCCAAAGGAACCACTACGGCAGGAGTAAGCCCCTGCCATATTATTCAGCTAATTCCATTGAAGCAATATCTGCAATTTTTACGACCTTATAATCCACAAAAACTGAGCATTCTTCGTAAAACTCATCATTATACAGTCCGATGATTTCAGTTTTATCATTTAGCGTTACTTTTACTTTTTTATCAAACATTTTGTCATAATATTTGTTGTGAAAATCCTGGCTGATTTTGAGGTTTTCTTCCGTAATAGGTGTGGAATTCGGAGTGTTCAGAGCTTTGAGCAATTCCTTTTCAAGAATATCAAAAATATCATCCATTATGAACACTCCTTTCATGCGATTGCATAGCTTGTTTTTCACCTCATCCGCCTACCTTCTCTTCAAGGAGAAGGCTTTTCGGCACTAATCTAACCATTGAATAAAAGCTGTTTGTCTGAGCTGTTATATCCTGATTTTTTATAGAAATCAAGGGTGGACTTTTCTTTTTTCTTTGATTTCTCTTACCATACGTAATCACCATCTGTTTTCTACATATTCGCAGAAGGTGAAAAGGTCTTTGATTTCAAGCTTCGTGCCGTCGTCGAGGGTGACATCGCCGTGCCAATTTCCGAAAATCTGATGGCAGTTCATTCTGCCGATTTTGAAGTCAACATCCGAATGGTTATCAAGAGTGGGAGTCATTGTCATATTGAAGCGGCCGTCTTCGGAGATAAATTTCCACTCTTCAAGGAACCTGTTTTTAGGGAATTTTTCAACATCCACCGCGCCGATTTTATGCACCTTTCCGTCATAGAAAATGCAGGTTTCGGTGGCATTGCTTTCGTTGCCGATTGCCCAGGTAATTTCAAAGCCGAAGAGATGCTCTTTGCCGTTTTCGTCTTTGATATACTGATTGCCGCTGCCCCAATACCACACCATTTTGTGCACGGTGTTTACTCTGCCCCAGTCAAGGGTGCAGAATGCGGCGGGCTTTGAGACTTCATAGGTATAATCACCCCAGACAAATTTACCCTCGCAAGGCATACACATCTGCTTGGTGGTCATAAAATACTTGGTGGGGTCTTCATCAAAGGGGAAAATTGTGGTGATGTTTTCAAGACCTTCGGGGATCTCCATTGTTATGTTAACTTCAACGGGCTTGCCCTTATACGAGCCTTTATACCACAGAGTTCTCTCGGTTTCTTTGGTGTTAAAATCAAACTCGGTTTTGCCGATTTTGTCTTTATATCGGTTGGGAATGTCACCCTTTGCAGGGGGAACGTGCTTGTTTGCGCCAAGGAAATAAGCAATGGAATCCACCACTACCTCCCCTGTTTTGAGATTGACAAGCTTTGCGCCCACATAACCGCCGAGGTTGATGTTAGCAAAGCTGACAAGCACCTGAAATTCACCGTCGCAGATGTTATAAAAATCCCATTCCTTGCGGCTCATAATGCCTGTTTTGACATAATCACGGTTATATGTGAACACATTTTTTCTTGCCCAGCCTTTGGCAAGGAGAGTTCCGTCGGGAGCGAGCAAGGGTGTTTCTTGCGTATATTCTGTTTGCTTTGATTTTTCTTTCCAATCCTTAAAAGGGACGTATGTGCGGGGAAGCTCTTTGCTCATAATTTTACCTCCAAAATAAAAAGTGGTACAAGCTGATTGTACCACTAAATTCTTTTATTGACAATAGTTTTGCCGTTTTTTCATTTTCTGCCAGCTTATGAAGCCGTAAATGTCGTTGATAAAAAACACGGCAAAGCAGATTATAACCGACAGATAGCTTATATCCTCAACGGTTGCCATAATCCACAAAACAATGAGCACAAGGTCATTGAGAGCATAGGCAAGAGCAAAATAAGGACTGCGCCTGAAGGTGAGATATGCCGCGGCAAAGCTGGTGGTTACGGAAATTGTGCTGGGAATCAGATTTGCTGTGTTGAAATACTGCAATATGAAATAAAACACAACTGAAACAACAGCAGTAAGAGCCAGCATAAAGACAATTTCTTTTTTGGTAACGGAGTTTACCTCCACCTCGGATTTTTTGCCCTTATAGGGATTTCTGAGCCACGAAACAAGCGAAAAAACAGCCATAGGCAAAGTCATACCGACATAAGTTGCAACCTCGCCGTAATAGGCAAAGGAAAAGGAAATGTAGCCGTAAAGGGTGCTGAAAATTATCATAAGCACCTGACCTACGGGATTGCCCTTGGCGCAGAATATGAGAGATGTTACACCAATCAAAGAGGCAACAAGGGTCATATAATTTGACCTGTCAAACACAAAAAACGAAACAGCAATGATTAAAACCGATGTCACCCACAAGGCAACATCTTTTTTTGAAAAATACTTTAGCATCTTAACCTCCAAAAAAAGCATCCGCAGTGTATCTTCTGAGACCTAACGATACACTAACGAATGCTTTAATTACATTCACTACCCGGTGGCAGTAAGTATATTTAATTTATTCTTCCACAATAACGGGGGTTGTCTGTTCCCTTCCGCAGGGAAAGATTACGGGAGTGGCCAACGAATAAACATCGGTGCACATTCCTTCAATAGAATACACCTCTTTTGCCCTTTCGTCAAGTGCATCTACGTCAGAAGCCTTGGTGATTACGGGAAGTGTTGCCGTTTCTTTGGCTTTTTTGAGAATTTCCTTGCCCTTTTCGTTCATTGCAAGCACCTTGATGTAGGGCGGAGTGCCTTCGCACTGCTCCTTGGTAAATCCAAGGAAGGATGCAAGCACAATTCTTCTTATTCTTGCGTGGGAATAGCGTCTTGTTTTGGCAAGGGAGAAAAGCTCCTCAAGGCTTTTGGCTTTGAGTGCCGCATCGTGAATTCGGTTTTCTATACCTTCACTTACATCGGGAGATTCTGCAATGTCCTCCACTCTGAGCTGTCGCATACAGCAAAGGATGCTGAACTCAAGCTTTGAATAAGGTGTGGGACCTGTCTGAGCCTCAACCTCTTGCTTGTATATATCAACCATATTCTGGGAAACATATCTGTACCAGGAGTCACCTTCAAGCATCATACTGCGGATATCCGAGGCACTTGCAAAGTTTTCACTTCTGATAATGCTGTCGTGAGCAACACCCTTGCGTGCAACTGTTACCATTTCGGCTCTCGGCTCTGATTCATTATTGGCGATGATATATTCAATTCCAAGAGTATTGTTGGGCTCGTTGAGAATTGAAAAGAAATCGTCACCGTGATAAGTTCTCACAGCCTCTGCTCTTGCGCCTGCATAGCTCATACCGATTTCAAGGTTTTTTTTCATTCTCTCAATTACGAACGGGTCGCTGATGGCATCTGCAGTTTCCTGAAGTTTTTCAATGTCACCGCACTCACTGCCGAAGCTGATTGCATCCACACAGCCAAGACCCTTGAGCACGCTGACCGCACCCTGAGCAAAGCTCTGCGCCCTTGCAATGCTCCACAAGGTTGGGAGCTCAACCACAAGGTCAACACCGTTTTGAATTGCGGCATTTGCCCTTGCCCACTTTGAAAGAATGGCTGTTTCTCCTCGCTGAACAAAGTTACCGCTCATTACGGCAACAACTGCATCTGCGCCTGTTGCTTCCTTAGTTTTTTCAATATGATATTTATGTCCGTTGTGAAACGGGTTGTATTCTGCAACAATACCTGCGATTTTCATTTTTACCTCCAAAAAGTTCAAAAACCTATTGAAAAATGTTTTTCATACATATATAATATAACAGTTAGGGACAATATACAAGTCAAATTTGATTATTTTTAGGAGGAATTGTAATGAAAATTCTTGTTATTAACGCAGGCAGCTCTTCTCTTAAATATCAGCTTATTGATATGGAGAATGAAACAGTTCTTGCAAAAGGTAACTGTGAGCAGATCGGTCTCAAGAGCACATTCACACACAAGGTTCCCGCAGATGAAAGCAAAAACATCAAGAGCCTTCCCTGTGAAATGCCCGACCACGCTTCAGCCATTCAGATTGTTATTAACGCTCTCACAAGCAAAGAAAACGGCGTAATCGCATCTATGGATGAAATTGATGCAGTAGGCCACCGTGTTGTTCACGGCGCTGAATATTTCAGCACCTCTGTTCTTGTTAACGAAGATGTTGAAAAGGCTATCGAAGCCTGCTTTGAGTGGGGCCCCCTTCACAACCCTGCAAACCTCACCGGTATCAAGGCCTGCCAGGCAATTATGAAGGATGTTCCTCAGGTTGCTGTTTTTGACACAGGATTCCACCAGACAATGCCCGACTACGCTTATATGTATGCTCTTCCCTATGAGTATTATGAAAACTATGGCATCCGCCGCTACGGCTTCCACGGCACATCTCACCGCTTTGTCAGCGCAAAGGCAACTGAGCTTCTTGGCAACCCCGAACACAGCAAGGTTGTTACCTGCCACCTCGGCAACGGCTCTTCAATTTCTGCTATTGTTGACGGCAAGTGCTTTGACACAACAATGGGCGTTACTCCCCTTGAAGGCATTATGATGGGTACACGCTGCGGCTCAATTGACCCCGCTATTGTTCCCATTATTATGAAAAAAGAAGGTCTCACCGCTGACCAGATGGACACTGTTATGAACAAGAAGTCAGGTATGCTCGGCGTTTGCGGCACAAGTGACAACAGAGAAATTGAAGCAAGAGCAAAGGACGGCGACGAAAAAGCAAAGCTTGTTGAGTCAATGCTCTGCCACCAGCTCACCAAATACATCGGCGGTTATGCTGCTGCTATGGGCGGCCTTGACGCTATCGTATTCACAGGCGGTATCGGTGAAAACAATCCCCAGTACAGAGACCGTGTTTGCGACAAGCTTGCATTTATGGGCGTTAAGATTAACTATGACGTTAACAACGAGCTCAAGAGAGGCAAAGAGGGCGAAATTTCAACACCCGACTCAGCAATTAAAGTTTACGTTGTTTGCACCGACGAGGAGCTTATGATTGCAAGAGATACAAAGGCTATTGTTGAAACTCTTTAATTCTTAAATAAAAATAACAATCAGAGGACGGAGAAATTCGTCCTCTTTTTTCGACAGTTTTTGCTTTTCGTCTGTTGACCTTACATGTTTATGATGATAAAATAACCTTATAGGTGGTGTAAAAAATGAAAAAAATTATCAGCATTATTTTAAGCGTGGTGCTTCTTACTTCATTCTTTACAATGAATATTTCAGCCCAAGAAGCAACCACAAAAACAGAGTCACTTATCAACCAGATTGAAGAAACAAAAACAATCAGCATCAAGCTCAGTGACAGCGTTGTTGAAAACGATTTCACCGACATTACCGATTTGAGAGTAATGTTTAAGGTGCAGAACGACGGCAACATCCTTTCTGACCTGAAATTTGCCGCTTCTGCCAAGGTCGGATTTATCAGCGCAAGAGCTATTTTCGGTGAAGAAAACATCGTTTACGCTCCCGGCCTTCGCTGCTACGTTGACCTCAACGAGTTTATGGAAATTGAAACCTTCGATTTAAAGCTTGTTGCAACGGGACTTGACAAGCTTCTTGATTACTTCTCAAGCGAATATTTTAACCTTCTTCCCCTCACCTTTGCAGGCGAAAAAGAGGTTAAAGGCTACGGCAACGTTTATGTTGAGCGTTTCGGTATGGTATCTGAATTCTATTACAAGGGCGATACGCTCGTAGGCTTCAGAGCCCTTAACCTTGACAAGGAAGACCCTCTGATTACATTTGATTCAAGAGACGTTTTCCCTGCAACCGTTGAAGGAATTTCTTCCGGTGTTGACAGCTCCATGTTTGAAAAGCCATCAGGCTTCTACATCAATCTCATCTTCGGCGGCCCGCGCCCGGAGCGCCGTGACTTTGGCGAGCGCCGCCCCTATGGCGAGCGTCAGGATCGCGGCGAGCGTCCGGCCTTTGGCGGC
>JAGBHX010000062.1 GCA_017935265.1 Clostridia bacterium
GAGGACCGGAATGGACGCACCTCTGGTGCACCAGTTGTCATGCCAATGGCACGGCTGGGCAGCTATGTGCGGAATGGATAAACGCTGAAAGCATCTAAGCGTGAAGCCACCTCCAAGATTAGATATCCCATAGCATAAGCTAGTAAGACCCCTCATAGACTATGAGGTTGATAGGCTGCAGGTGTAAGGACAGTGATGTCTTCAGCTGGGCAGTACTAATAGGTCGAGGGCTTGACCATGTTTTGGTTTCTACGATTTCTTTATTTGATTGGTCTTTTCCTAATCACTCATTCCACTCATACTTCCCCTTTGTTCAGTTTTGAAGGTGCGTAACCTAATATGTTTTTTTAACCGCAGAATCGTCTGCGGTTTTTTGTTTTATAAAATGGTTTATAGAATTACATAACTTGACAAGGATATGCACCAAAGATATAATTGAATTGCGATATAATGTCTTTTTCAATTTATCGAAATATGACTATGAAGTTGCATTGAAAGAATATCATATTAAAGGTGGATGTAATGAGTAATTGGATTGAGGAATATAGCTATCTCGACTTAAAAAACGGAGAGATTAAATTCATTTGTGACGATGACCAGGATATGATTGAAATTCGTTATGATGACGGAATGTTGATTGATGTCGGCTATGTTGAAGATGATAGAAAGTACTATATAACGGTTGTTAAATCAAATGATGAAAACGGCTGGCAGAATCCTCTTGAAATAGTTGAGGTTGATCTAAAAGAAGTCTTGTCTGCTGAAATTCAAAAAATTGTTATAAAATACAGATAAAAGATGCAAATTTTGTCGTTCTACTTTGAAAGACAGGGGACGGTTCTATGTTTTGACCGAATAACCGCCCCTAAAAAACAAATACATAACCCATGATTCCCTCCGGCGTTAATTCGTCAGAGGGGATTTTTTTATTTATTGTTCCGTTTTATCAAGTCAGGCTACTGCGCTGCACCTGGTGTCGTAAATTTATTTTGCCGCTGTGTGACACATAGCGGTTTTTGTTTTTGCTTTATTTCCTTTTATCGGTTGACTTATTGATTGATTTGTAATATTATTAGTATGTCTATAAATATCTATGGGAGGATATTTCCATGAGAAATTCAAAATTCAGAAAAGTAATAGCTTTTGTTCTTGCTTTTGCTTTGGTGCTCGGTGTAACATCCGTAGCTACCTTTGCGGCATCCGGACCTCTTTTTGTGATGTCTGATGCTGAAACAAGACAGGGCGAGGAGTTTGAAATTGTGGTCAAATTTGCGCGTGACATCACACCTGAGCTTGACCCCATTGCTGCTCTTGACGTTACCCTTTCCTTTGACAGCAATGTATATTCTGTTGTAAGCATGGAAAATGGTGAGGGTCTCAACAAGGCTTTGGAGGGTATCACCTCAGGTGACTCAAACCTTGAAAATGACTACATTTTCAGCACAAGTGCCAATACCCCCGGCGAGGTTAACTGGAGCCTGATTACTCTTTCATCTTTCACTTTTGTTGAGGGTGAAGAGTTTATGAAAATCAGATTTAAGGCAAACGATTTGTCCGACCTTACCAAGCGTCTTAATATGACAATCAAAGTTACAAGTGCCGCTGCTCCCGAAACCCTTGAGGATGTCACCGGCAAATTTACTCCATACACCAATAAAATGGAGGTTGAAGCCAACCTCACAGCAATGTGTGACTGGGAATACAGCCTTGCACACGGCGGTTATGTGCTTGTTAAATTCAACGCAGAAAACGTTGAAACATTCACAATTCCCGACAAATATGACAACCCCACCACCTTGCTTGGCGCAATTCCTGTTGTTTCAATCAAAAATGATGCTTTCCGTGAAAACAAGGGCATTAAAAAGATTGTTCTCGGCAAAAACATAGACACCGTCGGCACAGCTGCATTTTTCCGTTGTGAAAATCTCGAGAAGGTTGTTGTATATTCCAAAGATACACGCTTTGGTGCAAACTGCTTCTACGGCGCTGACGAAAATCTTGTTATTAAGTGCCTTGAAGGCTCAGAGGCCGACCTTTATGCACAGAAAAACAACATTAAGGTTGAGTATTTTGAAAGCGTAGCAGACAGTTCCTGCAAGGGCACGGACGAAAAGGTTTATTACACAGGAAGTCCGGTTAAGCTTTCAAACCTCAGAGTTTACAACTCAAAGAATCAGTTTATGAGGCTTGGTGTTGATTATGTTGTTTCTTATGAAAACAACACAGAGATCGGCACAGCAAAGCTTATTATCACAGGCCGCGGAGAATATGTTGGCACAAAAGAGGTTGAATTTGAAATTCTCTGCCCCTATCACTCCGAAGAGCACGCTTGCTACACAGAGCAGGTTATATATCCGGACTGTGAAGCCGGCGGTTATATCGTAAAGGACTGCACATTCTGCGGACTTCACGATGACACTACTGTTGCCCCCGCAAAGGAGCACGGCGAGATTACCGAAATTGCTGACCCTGATGCAACATGCACTCAGACCGGCGTGAAAAAATTTGTGTGCAAGGATTGCACAAAGGTTCTCTCAACCGAGGAAATTCCTCTGAAGGACCACGCTGCTGCTGAAGATGCAGAATGGGTTACAGTTGAAGAAGCAACCTGCGAAAAAGAGGGTAAGGAAGTTCTTTATTGCGCAGACTGTGACTATGTTATTGAAGAAAGAGCTATTCCTGTTCTGGATGACCATGTTATTGAGTGGGTCGTAACAACCGAGCCCACCTGCACACAGGACGGTGTTGAAACATTGCAGTGCCGCTTCTGCGGTTATCACGAAGGTGAAACAGCTGAAACACAAGCAGTTCCTGCAGGCCACAAAATGGGCGAATGGGTTGAGGTTGCTCCTGCAACCTGCGACGAAGACGGTCTTAAAAAGAGAAACTGTGTTCTTTGCCAGGAAAAGCCTGAGGAAGAAGTTCTTCCCAAAACAGGCCACAAAGAAGGCGAGTGGATCACTCTTGCTGAGCTTACCTGCACGGTTGACGGCATAAAGGTTAAGTATTGCACAACCTGCGGTGACGAGCTTGACAGAGAAGTAACAACTGCACCCGGTCACAGTGAGGGCGAATGGGAAGTTGTTTCTGAGCTTACCTGCACACAGGACGGTGTGAAGAAGCTTCACTGCTCAGTGTGTGACACTGTTTATAAAACAGAAACCGAAACACACGAGGGTCATAAATCCGGAGTTTGGAAAACTGTTGCCGCAACTTGCGCAAAGCCCGGTGCTAAAAATCACTACTGCTCAGTTTGTGATGAAATATATGAAAGCACACCTATCAAGCAGCTTGATCACACACCCGGCGAATGGGAAGTTGTTGCCGAACCCACATGCACCTTGGCAGGTATGAGACACAAGGTTTGCCTTGTTTGCGGTGAAGCCACAGAAACCGAAGAGCTTGAAGCAACAGAACACAACTATGTGAGAACAACCGAAAAGGCTGCCACTTACAGAAACGAGGGTCAGGATAAGCTTGCTTGTGACAAGTGCGATTTGGTCAGCAGATATATTCCCACCAAGAAGCTTAATGCTGACATTGACAGTGACGGAACAATCACTTCTGCCGACGCTTTGCTTATTCTTCAGCACTCAACAGGTCTTAAGACTCTTGAGGGTGACGCTTTGAGAAATGCAAACCTTGACGGTGTCGGTGTTGCAAACTCAGCTGATGCTTTGATTGTTATTCAGATTGCAACAGGACTTATAATTTTATAAAAGCTCAAAGGCTTGTGTCTTAACGGACACAAGCCTTTTGTCAGTTTTCGGCGGTTACTTCAAGGGGGATTTCTGCGCCGATGTTTTCATAGCTTGTGAAAATACCCTTTGCTTCAAATGAACTTTGCTGTTGAGAAAAGGAAATTTCACTGCTGATGATTTGCTTCCCTTTTGAAAACTGAGAAAAATCGTTCATAAATTTGCCTGCGGAAATCAATCTCGCCTTTTCTGGTGAGATTTTTTTGTTTTCCTCTTTTTTTGAGAAATATTGTGTAACGGTTATTCCTACAGGTAATGTTTTTTCGCCGTAAACCAACATCTTGCTGTGCTTAAATTTTTGTGAAAAATCTGCAGGCTTTTGCCCTATGGGCAGATTGATGCCGAAAAATCGAAGCGAATATGTTTTTGAAACAGGGATGTATTCTGTGCACGGTGAGGTAAAGCTGACGGAAGATGAAATTTCTGTTTCGGTGCGCCCGACGGCATAGCCCGAAGCGTGAACGAGGGAAACGCTTTCGTCTTTGTTGACGGCAAATCCGCCGATGAGCACATCGCCCTTTAAAACGGAGCTGAAAACCTTCGCCTGCTGAGTGCCCCGATACGGTTCCAGAATAACAAGCTGGGCATCCTTTGATGAAACTATGTTATATGCGCCGTCTTTGTTTTCAATTTTCGGGGATTCGGTGGATTGAGTGACATCAATATAAACACAGCAGCCGTTAACACGAATTGCCGCCCAGGAAAGTTCTTCCACGGCCTCACAGGTATCAAGGGAGAGCTGAACAACGTTTAATTCGTCGGTCCTTTTGCCGATTTCAAGGCCGGCTTTTTCGGTGGCGGCCAAAATTATATCCTCGGCAACGGTGCTATTTCCGCTGATTTCGACAATCCACACGCGATTTGATAAAACAGAAATGCACACCACAAAAAACAGCATTCCTACGGCAAGGCCAACACGCGGACGCAATTTTCTGAGAATAAACGGCAGGCCGACTGAACGCACCTTTTTAATTTTCACTCCGCTGTTTCGGGCGCATACAGCAATTCTGCGATACCCGTCAATTGTGGTGCGGGCGGTAAAATATCCGTCGTGATAAGCAACGCTCCACAAGGGGATTTCGTGAACGGAGCAAAGATTTATAAATCTTTCGCTGAAGCCGCCCGTGCCTTTGAACACGGCAAATCCCGTGATATATCTTAAAAGTTCAACCAGAAACATAAATTCACCCAATTTCAACCGAAGATATATGGCCGTCAATGGTGGCCTGACCGCAGGAAAAGCTTCTTATTGTCAGGCAATTACCGATAACACTGACAACGGTGTTGCCTAAATTCAGGCGGATAACACCGTCGCCGTATTCACTGACATTTTTGCAGCCGTCAACCACGGCGCAGGAATTAAAAATTTCGATGTGATAACCGTTCTTCGTCAGGTCCTCAGGCAAATCAAACCGTTGAAGAAAAGAGGATTTATTGTTTTTCATAAAATTCTCCTGTTGTTAAAGTGTTTGTTCGCTCATATATATTTATGGGTGATTGAGTTGAATAATGCCATTAAAATAGTATTCAGATTTTTGGCGGCAACAACGGTTGCAATTCTTTTTGCGGTTAAGCCTCAGGCTTCGTCACAGGGAGCAAGACAGGCGCTGGAGCTTTGCTTTTCAACGGTTATACCCTCGCTTTTTCCGTTTATGACTGTGTCGGGATACATACTTAATTGTGATATGCTGTCGGTGCTCGGCAAGAGAAGCGAAAGGCTGTGCCGTTTTCTTTTTGATTTGCCGAAAGAGGCGGGAATGATTTTTGTGATGAGTATGCTCGGCGGCTTTCCCGTGGGCGCCTCGCTGATTGACGACAGCGTGCAAAAAGGCAGGCTCACTCTCAATCAGGCAAGGCGTATGCTTCTGTTTTGCGTAAATCCGGGTCCTGCTTTTGTGATTAACATTGTGGGTGTGTCTATGCTCGGCAGTCAGCGTGCGGGGGTTATTATTCTTGTGAGTCTGTTTCTGTCTTCTCTTATAACGGGAATAATTTCGCGGATTTTTAAACACGGTGAAGAATCCCGACATTTTTCGACATCTTCCGACACAGATTCTCCGCTGATTTTGTCGGTTAAAAAAAGTATAAGCGCTATTATCGGTGTCTGCGGTTGGATTGTGATTTTTTCAGCTTTTCTCGGGGTTATAAATTCCTTTTCGCTTAATGAAACGGCTAAGCAATGGCTGAATATGCTTGCAGAGGTTACGGTGGGTTGCGGAATTTCTGCCAAAAGCTTTCCTTTGCCGATAACTGTGTTGCTTTTGGGCTGGTCCGGAGTCTGCGTTCATCTTCAATTGATGCCTTGTATTTCTGCCTGCAAGCTTAAATATAAGCACTTCGCTGTGGCAAGGATTTTTAACGGTGTGGTGGGTATGGGAATTTCACGGGTTTTGTTCCGAATATTTCCTTGTGAAGCGGAGGTGTTTTCAAATGCAGGTGAAATATTGCCGCGTGCAGTGTCAATTTCTGTGCCTGCAACAGCAGGGCTGCTTTTTTTGTCAGCTTTGATGATTTTAGACCTTGCCCCCAAAAGAAAAGTATGATAGAATATAAAATGAATAGATTTGTTCAAGGAATGATAAAAATGAAAAAGAACATCATTGACAGCAAAGAAGTACCTCAGATTTGCGCAATATGCAGCTTCGGCACCGAGCTTGCCGACGGCAGCGGAATCCTTTGCAAAAAAACGGGAATCCGCAAGCCTGACTCCACCTGCAAAAAATTTGAATATGACCCGCTTAAAAGAGTTCCCCGCAGAGACCCTGTGATACCTAATTTCACAGCGGAGGATTTTGCACTGTAATATGGCGGAATGTATTATTAAATTCGAGGCTTATCTCGTGCGCCACGGTGAATCTATGGGGAACATCGGCCACGGCGGCAGAGATGATGTCAGCTTTACAGACAAAGAAGACCCTGTTCTCAGTCCCGACGGCTTGCGTCAGGCTCAGCTTCTTGGCAAACGCTTTGAAGCTTTACCGCTGGATTTCGTTTTTTCAAGCGGACTGAGAAGAACCCTTTCAACGGCAAATGAGGTTGTTAAGGCTCAGCCTGAAAACGGAGCAAAAGAAATTGAAATTATTCCCGAGCTTTCCGAAACAGGTGTGCCCGAAGAATATTTCGGCTTTACTCTTGCCGAATTCAAGCAAACGTATCCTGTACTCCTTGCAAAGGGAATGGACAGTAAAAGGCTGATTGTTACCTCCAAGGGTACGGATGATTTTTGGAATCTTGAAAGAGCGCAGAAAATCTGGCAATATCTCCACAACAGATTTAATTCCGGCGAAAAAATTATGCTCACTGCTCACGGCAATTTTAACACTTCACTTTTTCTCAGTGCACTTAAAATTCCGCCGCAGACAGGCTTTGACGTGTCCTTCAGCAACACGGGCGTAACCAAATTTATTTTTTATCAAAAAGGGACAGGCCGTTACGGTGACGATGTTGTGGTTTCATACCTCAACGATACGTCACATCTTTATTCTGAATTTCCCAAGGTGATGTTATGAACAACAAACTGATTAAAATAATATCTCTTCTGATTGTGCTTTGCACCGTAGTCGGCTTGTGCGCCTGCGGAAAAAACCAGAATGAAGACGATATAAAAACCACAAACCGTCCGGTCACAGTTTCAACGGATTTAACCAAAACCGTAAAACCCACCGACAAAAACGTGGTTGCCGTTGCCCCCGAGGGGGAGGAGGCTATTCTCAGATACTACAACGGCTCATTGCGCCTTTTCAGAGCCAATGCTTATGATTTTGTGAAGAAAGAAACATGCACACTTGCCTCCTGCTCAGCAGGCTCGTTGAACTCTGTGGACGGAGCTACGGATTCTTACCGCAAGGCGCTGAGAAATGCTCTTGGCGATATGATGGGTGTTTCTTCCCTTGAGTCCACATATTTTGCAGGTGACGACGTAACAGAGGCATTCGGACTCAGAGAGCTTGCCGCTGAGAATATTAGTGAAATGAAAGCATCGGCCGAGGGCAGTAACGTTACACTTGAAATTGTAATTAAAAAGAATTCTCCTGACGGCGGCGATGCAATTTCTCTGCTGACGAGAGACTTTATGACAAATGAGCGCTTCAATGCCAAAATTTCCGATTATGATGCGAGCTCAACAGGAGCAAGTGTTAAAATCAGCAATGTAAGGCTAAAAACAGTTATTGACTACTCAACGAGGAATTTTGTTGAGGTAGAAATCAGCTATAACACGTCTTTTTATATGAGTAACCTCAATCTTGCCTATGTTTCGGGCGGCCCTGTAAATGCGAGCACAAAAAACACAATTAAATACACTGATTTTAAAGAGAATTGATTATGAAAACAAACACCGTTAACGCAAAATGCACCGCATCAAGAAAATGCTCGGGCTGTCAGCTCAAAAATCTGACCTATCCCGAACAGCTCAGGCTGAAACAAAGCAAAATAAATAAAACTTTGGCGGGTATATGCAACGTTGAGAGGATTGTTCCGGCACCCGCAGAGTTTCGATACAGAAATAAGGCGAGTGCCGTCTTTTTTGAAGACAGAAGCAAAACCGTCAGATGGGGTATATATCAGTCTGCAACGGGAGAGGCGGCCGCTGTTGAAAAATGTCTGCTTCAGCCACAGCTTGCCGATGATATTTTTAACACCCTTGCACAGCTTATCAAAAGCTTTAAAGTGAGAATATATAACCATCAAACCAAAAAAGGATTTTTGCGAAGCGCAACGGTGAGAGTGGCCGAAGCAACGGGCCGGGTTATGGTTACCCTTGTGACAAACGAGGGTGAATTTCACAAAGAGAATCAGTTTGTAAACGCACTGGTGAAAAAGCACAGTGAAATTACCACCGTGGTGCGAAGCGTTTATACCGGCGAAGCCGTAATTATGAACGGCGAAAAGGAAAACACCTTGTTCGGTGAAGGGTATATCGAGGACAAGCTTTGCGGAAAGCTTTTCAGAATATCCTCACGCTCTTTTTATCAGATAAATTCACTCCAGACTCAGGCGCTTTACCGCAAGGCGGTTGACCTTGCCGAGCTTGACCCCGACAGCACATTTCTTGATGCTTATTGCGGCACGGGCACAATTGGTATCATCGCATCGGAAAATGCAAAATGCGGCGTGGGTGTGGAAGTGAATTCGGCTGCTGTTGAGGATGCCAAAATTAACGCAGAGCTGAATAAAGCCGATAATATGAGCTTTGTCTGCGGTGATGCAGGCGCATACCTTGAAAAGGAATGCAGAAAAGGTAACGTTTTTGATGTTGTTTTCACAGATCCGCCAAGGGCAGGCTGCAGCTTGAAATTACTCAAATCTCTCTGCATTGCAAAGCCGAAAAAAATCGTTTATGTTTCCTGCAATCCCGAAACCCAGGCGAGGGATTTGCGCTTTCTTTTAAAGAACGGATACAACATAAAATCCGCCACACCGTTTGATATGTTTCCGCAGACGGGGCACACAGAATGTGCGGTGTTATTGACAAGAGATTAAATTAATGTCAAAGAATTTTGACGTAGTATTTTGATGATGTAAAACCGATTTGATTGATTAACCGTATTTTTTATCTTAATCTTTGAGTGAAAGGAGAGTTTATTATGGATATTGGTAATAAGCTTAAAAGTGCAAGGATGAACTGCAATTTCACTCAGGAATTTGTGGCTGAAAAAATCGGAGTCAGCCGCCAGACAATTTCGAACTGGGAGACTAACAAAACATATCCCGATATTGTCAGCGTAATTGCTCTGAGCGATTTGTACTCCGTCAGCCTTGACTCTTTACTCAAGGAGGATAAAAAGATGGTAGAATATCTTGAAAACAGCACAAACGTTGTCAAAAGCAGGCAAAAATTATCAAAATTGATTATTATTCTTTCTTATATGATAATCTGGGCGGTTTCGGTTGTTGTTTTCTGGGCGGTCAGCGAGGTTGATGCCGCGGTGTATTCAATTCTTGTGCTGTGGCTGCTTCTCCCTGCCGTTACATTTGTAACTGCCGCACTCATCGGCAGAAATTTTGAAAGCGGCAAAAAATGGCTATGGATCATTTTCTTTGGCGTAATGTATTTGCTTGCGGAATATCTTTCCTTCAGCCTTGCAAATATGGTTGCATTCAACAAAATAAATGACCCGAACTTTTCATGTCTGGTTGCGGGCTGTGCTTTTTCGGCAGTCGGTATGGCAATCGGCCATTTTGTAAAGAAACGAAAAAAATAATAAGATAATCAATTGACGAAACGGGTCGGATGTATTAAAATAAGTACGGTCCGATTATTTCGCACCCCATTCTTACACTTGGAGGCAAAACTATGGGTGGATTTTTTGCAGTAGCATCAAAAGAATCTTGCGTGCTTGATTTGTTTTACGGAACAGACTATCATTCCCATCTCGGCACAAGACGAGGCGGTATGGCTGTTTACGGTGAAGGCGGATTTGAGCGTGCGATTCATAATATACAAAACTCTCCTTTCAGAACAAAATTTGAACGTGACGTGGAAGAGCTTGAGGGAAATTTCGGTATAGGCTGTATTTCAGACTTCGAGCCTCAGCCCTTGCTTGTTCATTCCCATCTCGGCAGCTTTGCAATCACAACCGTGGGAAGAATCAACAACCCCGACGAGCTTATGAAGGATTGCTTCGAATCGGGTCACACTCATTTTCTTGAAATGAGCGGCGGCACAATCAACCCCACTGAAATTACTGCGGCGCTCATCAATCAGAAAAAATCGCTGGTTGAGGGTATCCGCTATGCACAGGAAAAAATCAAAGGCTCAATGAGTATCATTCTCCTCACGGAAAAAGGCATTTATGCCGCCCGTGACAGAGTGGGCAGAACACCTGTTGTTATCGGCAAAAAAGACGGTGCCTTCTGCGCTTCTTTCGAGAGCTTTGCTTATCTTAATTTAGGCTATGAGGATTACAAGGAGCTTGGCCCTGCCGAGATTGTATTCTTCACTCCCGATAGCTGTGAAACCGTAGCACCCGCAGGCAAGGAAATGAAAATCTGCTCTTTCCTCTGGGCTTATTACGGCTATCCCACATCGAGCTATGAGGGCGTAAACGTTGAGCAGATGCGCTATGAATGCGGACGGCTTCTTGCAAAGCGTGACGATGCAAAGCCTGACAGTGTTGCAGGTATTCCCGATTCCGGTATTGCCCACGCAATCGGCTACTCGAACGAAGCAAAAATTCCGTACACTCGTCCTTTTATCAAATATACACCAACCTGGCCCCGTTCATTTATGCCCACCAATCAGTCTCAGCGCAACAAAATTGCACACATGAAGCTCATTCCGGTTAAAAAGCTTATTGAGGGCAAAAAGCTTCTGTTTATTGACGATTCTATCGTTCGCGGAACACAGCTTGGTGAGACAACTGAATTTTTGTATAATGCGGGCGCAAAAGAGGTGCATATTCGCCCTGCTTGTCCGCCGATTATGTTTGGCTGTAAATATCTCAATTTCTCACGCTCAGGCTCCGAGCTTGATTTGATTGCACGCCGAGTTATTCTCAAGCGCGAGGGTGACAGAGCCTGCGACCCCGATGTTCTTGCCGACTATGCAGACCCCACAAGCAAGAACTATGAAGAAATGGTTGAAGAAATCCGCAAGGAGCTCAACTTTACATCCCTTCGCTATCACCGCCTTGATGATATGATTGAGTCAATCGGCATTGAGCCCTGCAAGCTTTGCACATATTGCTGGAACGGTAAGGAATAATGGCAGGCTTTAAGACAAATGTGATGAGGATTCTTGACCAAAAGAAAATCGTCTACACTCCTCATGAATATCATTCACCTGACGGAACAGCTCCCGACGGAGTGACCGTTGCCTCAATGATTGGCAAAGCACCGCGGGAGGTTTACAAAACTCTTGTTACTCAGGGTGCAAGCAGACGGTATTACGTTTTTGTTGTGCCGTCAGACGGTCAGCTTGATTTGAAAAAGGCGGCGAAGTCTGTTGGTGAAAAATCCGTTGAAATGATAAAACAAAAAGAACTGCTTCCTCTCACCGGATATGTTCACGGCGGGTGCAGTCCTGTGGGTATGAAAAAGCCGTTTAAAACGGTGTTCCATTCAGACGTTTTAAGCCTTGCGACCGTTACGGTCAGCGCAGGCAAGGTAGGTCATCAGGTTGAGATTGAACCTCAGACAATAATAAAAGCTGTCGCCGCAACGACAGCTGATATAACGGTATGATTTAACGGCACAGTTTATCTGTGCCGTTTCTTCATTTCTATATTTATATTCGTCACCCTACTGTGGCAATTCCCAATGCAACAAGGAGAACGGAAATAACGTGTATCGGGTCAAGGATGTCTTCACCAAGAGCGATGGCAGAAAACACGTTACCGAAAATGGGTGTCATCAGCTTAAACACGCTCACCTTGCTCACGGGGTTATGCTTGAGAAGCTGTGACCAGATTAAAAATGCCACAGCCGATACAAGAGCAAGATACACAAGGCAAAGGTTTGCTTTTGCGTTTTCAAACGAAATTGTGCCGCCGAAGGCGAGAGCAATCACCGATAAAATAATTCCGCCGAAAAGCAGGTGATAGCCTGTCACAATCATAGGGTCAATTGTCATAGATGCTTTTTTGTTTATCATAATTCCCACTGTGGAAATCAAAGCGGAAAGCAGCAAAAAGCCTTCGCCGTTGAGGCTGAAGGAAAACTGACTGCCTGTGTGAAGGTTCACAAGCACAATACCCGCCATACCGATAACACAGCCCGCAAGCTTTCTGGCTGTGAGTCTGTCGTTTTTGAAAAACAAAGGGACGAGCAACACGGCGCAGAATGTATCAAAGGAGTTGAGCACACTTGCAATGCTGCCTGCCGTAACGGAAAGGCCGAGATAATAAAAGAAATAGTTGCCTGTAATCTGTACTGCCGAGAGTGTCATGATTGCAGGTGCCTCTTTTTTGGTAAAAACGGGGAAACGACGGTTTTTAATTATATACACCCCAAGCACGATTAACCCTGCCAGGGCAAAGCGCACCCCTGCAAACATCAGCTTTGAGCCTGTAGCCTCTGCACCGATGCCGAACCATTCGTAGCCAAGCTTCACTCCGGGGAAAGCGGTACCCCACAAGGCTGTGCAGATTGTTGCAAAAATTATAAACCAAACGTTGTTTTCAAAAATACTTTTCTTTTTCATAATATGAGCCTTTCTGAATTTCAAAAAGCATTATACCACAAAATTTGTCAGTTGCAATAAAATTGTGGACAAACTGGTTACGATGTGTTAATATTACTGTGAATTAGTGTAAAAGGGGAAGTTTATGTTAAAAAAGGCAGTAAAACGGATTATATGCGTTTTTATTGTTTTGGCTGTTATGCTTGTGGCTAACGGCTCAATAAGTGCTGCACGCCCCGAAGCCGCCAACCTGAAGGTTGTTGACCTTTCAAAGTGGAATAATTCAATTGATTGGCAGAAGGTGTCGCTGTCTGTTGACGGTGTGATTGCCCGCATAGGCTATCGCGGTTCTGTTTACCGTGACAATATTGCCGAGGACGATTTGTTTTATTCCCACTATCAAGGATGTGCTACCTACAATATCCCCTTCGGCTGTTATTTTTATTCCCTTGCTGTCACTGTTGAAGAAGCGGTTGAAGAGGCTGAGTGGATTATTGCTACGCTTAAAAAATATAACTGCAAGCCGGATTTGCCCATATATATTGATATGGAAGATTACATCGTGCAGAACGCAACCACTAACCGAAAGCGCACCGATATTGCCAAGGCTTTTTGCCGAACTCTTTTTGAAAACGGATATTATCCCGGCGTGTATGCCAACAAATACTGGATGACGGATTTGCTTTATCCCGAGGAATTTTCCGATTGCTCAATTTGGGTGGCTCAATATGCCGACACCTGCACCTATAAGGGAAGCTACGATATGTGGCAATATACCGAGTCGGGCTCGGTCAACGGCATAAACGGTAAGGTGGATATTAACCATTGCTACAAGGATTATTCAACCTTTATAAAAAAATACGGCTTCAACGGCTATCCCGGCTCTGTGGATTACAAGCCGGACGACCAGCTGCCCGTTGATTCCGCAAAATTCGGCATGTATGAAATTACCGCAACGTCCCTCAACGTGAGAACGGGCCCCGGCACGGATTACCTTTCTCTCGGTAAGCTGAAAAAAGGCTCGCAGATTTATGTTTACGGTGTAAGCAACGGTTGGGGAGCAATTCGCTTCGGTGATTCGCTTGGTTGGGTATCACTGAGCAGTGCTTACCTCAAACAGCTTTCAAACCACAATTCAACCCAAAAGGGTATCGGCTTTTATTCAGTGGCGGTTGACACTCTCAATGTCAGAAGCGGCCCGTCAACCAATTATTCAAGAGTGGATAAGCTGAACTCAGGTGAGCAGATTTATGTTCATCAGCTCAAAGAAGGCTGGGGTGCGTTTTATTACGGCGACGGCTCGGTCGGTTGGGTTTCGGTTGAGCACCTTGCTTTTATGGGAACGGTTAATTTCATCGGCGGCGAAGCGCAGGGCGGAATGAACCATCAGCTTATAACAAAAGGTCAGTCTGCCGCGCTTAACAAAAACAATTTCACTTGCGATAAGCTGCCCTTTGCAGGTTGGGCAACACAGAAAGACGGCAAGTCGGTTTATGCCGACGGTGCAAAAATAACAATGGGTGACACAAATGTTGTGCTTTATGCCGTGTTTGATTCGGGTGAATTTTATCGTTGGAATGAGTCCGTAACGGTAAAAGGTGATATGGTTTATATCAACAGCCTTATGCTCACGGAAAAGGACTTCGGTGAAAAATATATCGACGTTTTCGATTCGGCAAAAATGACCCTGACTCAAAGCTTCAAGGGTGTTGTGGGAACGGGTACAACCGTTTCGGTTTCCAACGGCAAGGTTACGGATGTGTTTACCGTCTGCCTTAAGGGCGACGTAAACGGCGACAGTATGTGTGACGGTCTTGATATGTCCGGATTGATTGAGCTTGTGAACACGCAAAAAGGAGAGTATTCTTCTGCCCAGCTTTGGGCTATGGATATGAACTCTGACGGCGAGCTTGATGAAAAGGACATTGAGCAATATAAAAATATTATTTTTAACGGGAGGATACTGAAATGAAAAAAATAATTTCTGTATTTATTTGTATTCTGATGGTTTTGTCTTTGTTGCCGTTCACAGCTTCGGCGGCAGATGAAATTGACTTCACCCTCAGAATAAAGAGTGAAACCGACGATGAGGTTGTTCTTACTCTTGATTATGACGGCGGAACAGGCTTCTGCGCTCTTGATATTGACATCTCTTACGACAGAGTTCGTCTGGAACGCAAAAACTGTGAAAAGGGTGACGGCTATGTTGCCTTTGAAAAGTATCTCAGTGAAAACGATGCTCTTTCAATGTGCAGCATCAACCCCGGCACAAATCCGATGAAGGTTTCAATGGCAAACACTCTCGGCTTTAAAAAAATTGACGGTAAAAAGTCGGTTGTAACGCTCAGATTTGCAAAGGTGCCCGGCACAAAGTTTGCAAAAGACGATGTAAGCTTTGATTTCACAAATTGCCAGACAGAGGCATTCACAGACATCAAGGTGAACCTTGCTTATGACTTGAAGCAGCCTGTTTCAGTTGCGGATAAAACAAACAGCGCAGACAAAACCGAGGACTCAACGGAGTATCCTCAGCAGCCCTCGCAGGATAATGTGGAGGGTGAGGATTCCGAAATCGGAAATGCTCCCGAGACTGATAACGGCAAGGATACTGTGGGTCAGGATGCAGAAGCACCGGATAGTGAAGGTGACGGCGCAGACGATACCGCAACCGCAGGTGAAAAATCGGATAAAACAAAAACAATTGTTATAATTGTTGCGGCTGCAGTTGTTGTTCTCGGCGCAGGCGCAGTTGTGATTGTTAAAGTTAAGGGTAAAAAGAAAAACGGATAACGGATAGCGGCGGAGGAAGCTCCGCTGTTTTTATTTTAGACGAACAATATGTTGTGATTTTTAAACGAGATATACCATATGTATTTTTCATATTTCGCA
Organism: Clostridia bacterium; assembly: GCA_017935265.1. Classification (GTDB taxonomy): domain Bacteria; phylum Bacillota; class Clostridia; order Oscillospirales; family Acutalibacteraceae; genus CAG-488. Next base: position 15,769 of record JAGBHX010000062.1, read on the forward strand.
ATATACAAAAACGCTCTCTTGTTTTTGTTAAATGTGTAAAAAAATGACTTCATTGCATTAAAGTTATTGACTTTTAATTTCCTATTGGATATAATTATACCGTGTCATAATGTATAGTTATACCTATACATATCTCAAGATTTTTAAAGGAGGATATTGTTATGACAATCTCTAAAAGAGTACTCAGTGTTATTCTTTCGGTTGTTATGCTTCTCTCAATCGTTCCTATGAGCGCATCTGCAGTAGAAGTTTCAACAGGTGAAGCATTGAGCGCTAATCAGGCAATGGTAGATGACGGAACAGGTAGAGAAATCATTCCTATGGCTACCGTTACAGCTCCCGACGTTGTTCGTGTTGCAGCAGCATCAGGTTCAATGGCAAAGGGCTCCACAATCGTTTCAGCAACACCCTCAGGTGTTCCTGCAATTTCAGGCAGCTACACTGCGGATGCATATGCCGGTGAAACACCCAGCGCTCCTCAGATTACATTTGTTTGCGACCTTTCACTTGCAAACAACAAGAATGTAACAATTGCTTGTACAAACAACACATCAGTTACCTTCACACAGACTAACCCCAACAACAACACTTGGGTTTGGACTGTTTCAGGCGGTACTGCAGCTGCAGGCTCATACCTTGACTTTGAAATCGGTTATTCTTATACATACACCGACAAGCTCACAGGTAAGAGTGTTACCAACTCATACGTAGCATATGCAAGCTCATACGTTGCAGGCATCATTCAGCCCGCAGGTGTGTTCCTTGATTTGTACAGAAATAAGGGTTGGAGTACACATTCAGCAGAAGAATTAGATGCTGTTTACCGTATTCTCGGTAAAAATACATTCGGTTCTTACTATGTTGACCCTGCTAACCCTGAAGATGCAGGCGCAGGTAGTGATGAGTGGTCACACGGTTACTATGATTTTGTAAGTGCTTCTGCAAACTCATGGAATCAGACAGCAACAGCAGCTGATGGCTACGGTACGCTTCTCTGCTACAAGAAGAGCGACGACGGCAACAAATACACCAACACAGGACTTGACCGTCAGCGTCCCGTTTCAACAACATATATCGACTCATCAAAGGGTACAGCTCTTAACGGTGCCAACATCAATCTTCGTTTTGCTGTTACAGACCTTTTGAATTCATGGAAAACAGGCGAGTACAGACGTACCGTTCAGAATATCCGTGTTCTTCCCGGTGAACAGGGTTGGGATTCAGAAACAATCGATAACTCCACCGCGTCAACACAGCTTGCATTCGCAGGCACAAACAACACGATCTATATCCTTGACCAGGGCACATATCCTGACAACGGATACAGAACATCAAACTCAGGTCTTAGCATTCCTTTCAACGGAACAACATGGGTTAACTCTCTTGAAACTCTTGAAGACGGAACAAAGCAGACCTCCTACACATTTATTTCAGAGCTTTACGGTTGGTACAGCAAATCTGACCGTATGATCTCAGGTCATTCATCAGTTAACCTTCGCTTCGTTGTTTATAACAAGGCTGACCTCCGCGGTACAATCGAAGACGCACTTGACTATTATGTACCCGTTGATCCCTACGGCGAAGAAATCGGTATTATGCCTCAGGCAAGATACTATTCAGCCGGTTGGACTGATTTCAAAGATGCTCTCACTAACGCTCAGCGCATCAGCGCACGCTCAGACGTTTCTCAGAGCCAGATCGATGCAGCTAAAACAGCTCTTGAAGATGCAATGGGCGGCCTCGTTGTTAAAACTGCTGACTATACAGCCGTTAACTCAGCTATCAACACAATGTCAGGCCTTAATGCAGATGACTACACACCTGAATCATGGGCAAGAGTAGCAACTGCAAGAAACGCTGTTAAGTTTGATTACACAACATTCTATCAGTGCGCAGTAAACAAGATGGGCACAGACCTTGTTGCAGCAATCGACCTTCTTGAATACAACCCCGCTAATTACGAAAATGTTGATATGGCTATTGAATATGCCTCAAACTTCGACAGATCTCTCTACACAGACGAGTCTTTGAAGGTTCTTGATGACCTTATTACAGAAGCTCAGAGTACTGAGTTCCGTTCAAAGGACATCACAGAGCAGACATATGTTGATGATATAGCTGACAAGATTATTGCCGCTAAGGATAATCTTAAGTATAAGACTGCTGACTACACAGCAGTTGACAATGCAGTTAACCGCTATAAGGCTATCGACACATCACGCTACACAGAAGCTTCTTACACAAGAGTAACAGCTTTCTATGAGCAGATCGTTTACGGCCTCAACATCACAATGCAGTCAGAAGTTGATGCAATGGCAGAAGATCTTAACTATGCTATCGACAACTTCCTTAAGGTAAGACCTGCTGACTACACAGCAGTTGAAAATGCAATCGCAGAGTATGAGGAATTGAACCCCAGCCACTATACAGACGATTCTTGGGCAGATCTTGAGGATGCAGTTGATGCAGTTGATTATGACCTTGACCTTGACCATCAGGACGAGGTTAACGCAATGGCACAGGCTATCAAAACTGCTATTGCAAACCTTGACTATGCAATCGGTGATTACAGCAAGGTTACAGATGCTCTTAACGAAGCAGATTCTCTCACAGCAAGCCACTACACACCCGAATCGTGGGCAGAGCTCCAGACTGCTGTCAACAACGTTCAGTACGGCCTCACAATTGACAAGCAGACTCAGATTGACGCTTTTGCAACAGCTATCAACACAGCTATTGCAAACCTTGATCCCTCAGCCGCTGACTACTCAAAGGTTGAAGATGCAATTGACAGATATGAGGCTCTTGACACTTCACTTTACACAGCAGCATCAGTTCTCAAGGTTCGCCAGGCTGTAAACGCAGTTGTTTATGACCTTGACATCACTCAGCAGACAACAGTTGACGGATATGCTGATGCTATCAACACAGCAATTGATAACCTTGCTTACAAAGCAGGCGACTACTCAGCAGTTACAGCCGCTACAACAGCCGCCAAGGAATATACTGATTTGGCAGATGCTTTTGCAGCAGCAAATAACGGATATTCTTACTACACAGCAGATTCATACAAGGCTCTTACAGATGCAATTGCCGCAGTTGTTTACGGCCTTGACATCCGCTACAATGAGCAGATTGCAGGTTATGCAACAGCTATCAACGCCGCAATAGGCAACCTTCAGCTTAACGGTGCTGACTATTCAGCAGTTACAGCCGCTAAGAATGCAGTTCCCTCATATCTCGGCGTTTACACAGATGAGTCAGTTGCAAGACTTAACCTTGCTATTAACTCAGTTGAAGAAGGCCCCAAGACTGACGAGCAGGCTCTTGTTAACGATTATGCAGCAGCTATCGTTGCTCAGACAAAGGCTCTTGAATACAAGCCTCTCAACACAGCCGCATATGATACTCAGGTTGCAAGAATTCCTGCTGACATCGAGAATTACACAGCAGATTCAGTTAAGGCAGTAACAGACGCCAAGGCAGCAGTTGATACATTCCTTGCAGGCGATGTTAACATCACACATCAGGCTCAGTTCAACACTCTTGTTGATGCTCTCGCTACTGCAATTGACAATCTTGAAAAAGAAGTAGTTGCATACTTCCGTGCAAACGCTGACACAACATGCGTAATTGACACTGCAAATATGTTGATTTACGGTCTCGAAACAAGACTTTCAGCAAGCAAGCTTACAGGTACATACCTTGATTATGAGGGTGTTACCGTTACCGCAAAGCCCGTTAAGGGTCGTTACCTCGGCACAGGCGCAACAGTAACAGTTGTATACCCCGACGGTACACAGGAAGTTTACACAATCGTTGTATTCGGTGATATGGACGGCGACGGCCAGGTTAATGCAAACGACCTTAATAACTTTGGTGCTTATATCACAAAGAACACCACTCTTTCAGAAGCTCAGAAGAAAGCAATGAATTTGGACAATGATGCAAGAAAGCGTCTTAATGCTAATGACTTGCTCAGACTTCAGGCTGCTGTAAGCACAGGTAAAGCATTCAACCAGGTTAACCCCGCTCTTTAATCCTTAATTAAATCAAGACCGTCCTTCGGGGCGGTCTTTTTTATGCATTCATAAAAATATCTTGACGGCTGTTGTCTGTGATGTTAAAATATAGGTTGGAATACAATTAAAAGAAGGTTGCTTTATGAACGGTCTGTACAACAAAATTGTAAACAGAGAAGAAAAGATTTCTCTTGTGGGTCTCGGCTATGTAGGTATGCCTATTGCTGTTGCTTTTTCAAAAAAGGCTGACGTTATCGGCTTTGACCTCAACGAAAAAAAGATTGAGCTTTATAAGCAGGGTAAGGACCCTACCTGCGAGGTCGGTGATGAAGCTATTGCCGCCTGTACGGTGGATTTTACCGCAGACCCGGCAAGGCTCAGAGAGGCAAAGTTCCACATTGTGGCAGTGCCTACTCCCGTTAACAAAGACCACACTCCCGACCTTACTCCTGTTGAGGGAGCAAGCAGAATTTTGGGTCAGAACCTCACAAAGGGTAGCGTGGTTGTGTTTGAGTCAACTGTTTATCCCGGTGTAACTGAAGAAATTTGTGTACCCATTCTTGAAAAAGAGTCAGGACTCAAATGCGGTGTTGATTTCAAAATCGGCTATTCTCCCGAAAGAATCAACCCCGGTGACAAGGTTCACCGACTTGAGACCATTGTTAAAATCGTTTCAGGCATGGATGATGAGACCCTCGAAACTGTTGCCAAGGTGTATGAATTGGTTGTTGAAGCAGGTGTTCACAGGGCAGAGTCAATCAAGGTTGCCGAAGCTGCAAAGGTTATTGAAAACAGCCAGCGCGATGTGAATATTGCTTTTATGAATGAGCTCTCAATCATCTTTAACAAAATGGGTATTGATACAAAAGCTGTGCTTGAAGCCGCAGGAACAAAGTGGAACTTCCTCAAGTTCTTCCCCGGTCTTGTGGGCGGCCACTGTATTGGCGTTGACCCCTATTACCTTACCTACAAGGCTGAACAGCTGGGTTATCACAGTCAGGTGATTCTTTCCGGCCGTCGTATAAATGATGATATGGGCAAATATGTTGCTGAAAACACCGTTAAAAACCTCATTAAAGCAGGTGCAAATGTGTCTGATGCAAGAGTTGGTATTCTCGGCTTCACCTTCAAAGAAAATTGCCCCGATACCCGCAACACAAGAGTTATTGATATTTACAACGAGCTTCTTGAATACGGAATCACTCCTGTTGTTGCAGACCCTGTTGCCGATAGTGATGAGGCTATGCACGAATACGGTATCGGCTTTGTCGATATGAGTGAAATCCGCGATATGGATGCAATTATCATTGCTGTTGCACATTCTGAATTCGGCGGTATTAACATTGAAAAGCTTGACGGAATGTTCGCTCCCGATTGCAACAAAAAAGTGCTTGTGGACGTCAAGGGCGTGCTTAACAGAAAAGATTTTGCTGACACAGATTATATTTATTGGAGATTATAATTTCAAATGAGCTATTGTGTTTATCCGCAACTGTTTTTTATTGTGGCGGCAAGCATTGTGTATATTTGTCTCTGCCTCAGGTCGAGGGCGAAAAACGAACCCCGAAAATTTGCAAACACCTGCGGATTGCTGTTGGTCGTTTACACCACTGTGCTGTTGTATCTTGCACTGATGGGGCGAACAACTGAAATCCGAAGCTTTTTAAACGTGCCCTTCTGGTCATACAATGCGGTGTTAACGGAATATAACACCTTTGACATTTTGTCGCTGATTTTTGAAAACATTCTGGTGTTCATTCCGTTGGGAATACTTTTTCCCGAAGCGCTTAACCTAAGGGGAAAACGGTCGGCAATTCCGTTGACAGTTGGTGCAGGGGCTTTTCTGAGCTTTGTGATTGAACTGGGTCAGTATACTTATGCAATCGGCTGCACCGAGTTTGATGACTTTTTCAACAACACTCTCGGTTGCGCCGTTGGTTGCGGAATTTTCTGCTTTGCAGGAAAAATCAGCTCAGACGAAAACGGGCTGCGCATTGAAAAAGGTGCGCTCAGATGCCTTTTGCCAGCAGCTTTAACAGCTTGCGGAGCACTTATGATTATTTTATACAGAGAAATTATTCTTTACTGAAAATCAAGGTCGGTTATCCGACCTTTTTAAATGGAGGAAATTATGGGCTATCAGAATATTACTTTTCCCGAAAACAGCGTTTTTCTTGTAACGGGAGGTGCAGGCTTCATCGGTTCAAACCTTTGTGAAGCTATTTTGAAAAAGGGTTATAAGGTACGTTGTCTTGATGACCTCTCAACTGGCAAATATAAAAATGTTGAGCTTTTTCTTGATAACCCTGACTACACCTTCATTAAGGGTGACATCAAGGATTATGACACCTGCCTCAAAGCTACCGAGGGTGTAGATTATGTGCTTAATCAGGCGGCTTGGGGAAGTGTGCCCCGCAGTATTGAAATGCCTCTTTTCTATGAAAAAAACAACATTATGGGCACGCTTAATATGATGGAGGCCTCAAGACAAAACGGAGTTAAAAAGTTTGTTTATGCCAGCTCCTCTTCCGTTTACGGCGACGAGCCGAATCTCCCCAAAAAAGAGGGCAGAGAGGGCAGACTCCTTTCTCCTTACGCATTAACAAAGGCGGTTGATGAGCTTTACGGCAGAATTTATTCTGATCTCTACGGCCTTGATACCTATGGTCTTCGTTATTTCAATGTATTCGGTCGCCGTCAGGACCCCGAGGGAGCGTATGCGGCAGTTATTCCGAAATTTATCCGCCAGCTTATGATCGGCGAAGTTCCCACAATTAACGGTGACGGCAAACAGAGCCGTGATTTCACATATATTGAAAATGTAATTGAAGCTAATCTCAAGGCCTGCCTTGCACCTCACGAGTGTGCAGGCGAAGCGTTTAATATCGCTTACGGCGGAAGAGAATATCTTATTGATATTTATTATGCGCTTACCGCTGCTTTGGGCAAGGATGTTGAACCTAATTTCGGACCGGACAGAAAGGGTGACATCAAGCACAGCAATGCTGATATTTCAAAAGCAAAAGAAATGCTTGGCTATGATCCCGATTATAACTTTGAGCGCGGCCTTAACGAGGCTATTGAATGGTATAAGGAAAATCTTTGATGAGGTGAAGCTATGGAACGGGATTTAACTCGCGGAAAGCCGATGTCATTGATTCTGCGGTTTTGTCTGCCCTTGTTTGCGGGCAACCTGTTTCAGCAGTTGTATAACCTGGTTGACACAATTATCGTAGGTCAGTTTGTGGGCAAAACCGCACTTTCTGCCGTAGGCTCGGTAGGGTCTCTGAGTTTTATGGTTATCGGTACGATTATCGGTCTTTGTTCGGGGTTTGCAATCCCTGTGGCTCAGGCTTTCGGTGCGGAAGACAGACCTAAAATGCGCCGCATTATGGCTCATATCACTTATCTTGCGGTGGGACTCGGGGCTGTTATTTCGGTTGTAACTGTGATGTGTACGGACCTGTTCCTTCAGGCAATGAATACGCCTGAGGACATTTATAAAGATGCCCACGATTATATAATTATTATTTTTGCAGGTATTCCCGCAACCTTGCTTTATAACATAACCGCCGGAGTGGTACGCTCCGTTGGTGACAGCAAAACACCGCTTTATTTTTTGGTTTTGTCGTCATTGCTTAATATTGCTCTTGATTTGATTTTTGTGCTCAAGCTCAACATGGGTGTCAGCGGTGTCGCAACTGCAACGGTGATCTCTCAGGCGGTTTCGGGCTTTCTCTGCTTGCTTGTAATTAAAAAGAAGTTCAAGCTGTTGCATTTTTCAAGGGAAGATATGCCGTTTGATTTTAAAATCTGCAAAAAGCTTCTCACTATCGGCATCCCTATGGCACTGCAGTTTTCAATCACTGCGGTAGGAACGATTATGGTGCAGTCCTGCGTAAACATTCTCGGCTCTGATATTATCACAGCGGTAACCGTCGGCTCCAAGGTGGTTAATCTTATCGGCGTACCGTCGGAAACAATCGGCATCACAATGGCAACCTATTGCGGTCAGAATCTGGGAGCAGGCAAAATTGACAGAATACGCAAGGGTATCAGATGTGCCGTTTTGCTGGGTGCGCTTTATTCTTTTATTGCGTTCTTTATTTCAAAATACGGCGGCCCGTACGCTTCGCTGATGTTCCTTGATAAAAGTGAAACAGAGATACTCTCCACCGTGGCGGAATATTTCGGCATTTGCGCCTGGTATTATATTGCACTGAGTCTGATTTTTATTTTCAGAAATGCGTTGCAGGGTATGGGCTACAGCTTGATTGCAATGAGCGGCGGAATTTTTGAGCTGGTTGCAAGAGCAATTGTGGCTTACGGCTTTATAACAAAATTCGGTTTTATTGCCGCTTGCTATTCAAACCCCGTTGCGTGGATTGCGGCAGACATACTTCTGCTTCCTGCGTATTTTTACATAATGAATAAATTAAAGAAAAAACAGCAGCTATCTTAAGCGATAGCTGCTGAAATTTTATTTGTTCATAATGTATTCGTCAATTGAATTTGCGGCAATTTTGCCTGCACCCATTGCCGAAATAACAGTTGCGGCGCCCGTTACGGCATCACCGCCTGCGTAAACGCCTTCTTTGGTGGTAGCGCCTGTTGCTTCCTCAACAATTATGCCGCCGCGTTGGTTAACATCAAGACCCTCGGTGGTGGATTTGATGAGAGGGTTGGGGGAAGTACCGATTGAAATGATAACCGTGTCAACGTCAAGGGTAAACTCACTGCCCTCAATTGCCTGAGGTCTGCGGCGACCCTTTTCGTCGGGCTCGCCAAGCTCCATTTTAACACATTTGATGCCTGTGACGTAGCCGTTTTTCGGGTCACGCTTGTTGTCAGGGTTGTTATATCCGAGAATCTCAACAGGATTGTTGAGAAGCCTGAAATCAACGCCTTCTTCAATAGCGTGTTCAACCTCTTCCTTTCTTGCGGGGAGCTCCTCCATCGAACGGCGGTAAACAACATAAACGTTTTCTGCGCCGAGGCGAAGTGCTGTTCTTGCGGCATCCATAGCCACATTGCCGCCACCTACAACTGCCACGTTACCACCCTTCATAATCGGGGTAACGGGGGAGTCCTTATAAGCCTTCATAAGATTTGAACGGGTAAGAAATTCGTTTGCTGAATAAACACCCTTGTACGATTCGCCGGGGATTCCCATAAAGTTGGGAAGTCCTGCCCCTGTGCCGATAAACACAGCCTCGTAACCGTCTTCAATCAGCTCGTCAACGGTGAGAGTTTTGCCGATGATGATATTGGTTTCAAAGTCAACACCCATTGCACGGAGATTATCGACCTCTTTTTTAACAATAGCCTTGGGTAAGCGGAACTCGGGAATACCGTAAACAAGAACACCGCCGGGGGTGTGGAGCGCTTCAAAAACCGTAACCTTGTATCCCTTTTTGGCGAGGTCACCTGCGCAGGTGAGGCTTGAAGGGCCTGAACCAACAACTGCAACCTTGTGGCCGTTTGGTTCGGCTGTGGGGGGAGTCTGGTCAGAGTGAGCGTTGTGCCAGTCGGCAACAAAGCGTTCAAGTCTGCCGATGCCTACGGGCTCGCCCTTAACTCCTCTTACACACTTTGCTTCACACTGATGCTCCTGAGGGCAAACACGGCCGCAAACTGCGGGAAGAGAAGAAGTGCGGTGAATGATTTCATATGCACCCTCAAAGTCACCCTCTTTGATTTTTGCAATAAATTCGGGAATATGAATGTTAACGGGACAGCCCGTTACACAAAGGGGTTTTTTACAGTTGAGGCAGCGAAGTGCCTCGTCAATGGCTGTTGCTTCGTCGTAACCCAAATCAACCTCAAAAAAGTTTGTTGCCCTTACCTTGGGGTCCTGTGAGGGCATAGGATTTTTGGTCATTTTCATATTGTTCTGAGGCATTTTATTCAGCCTCCTTTTTAAAAAGATTGCAGGCATCTTCATAAGCGTGACGCTCAAAGTCGGCATACATTGTGCTTCTCATCATCACTTCTTCAAAGTCAACCTCATAGCCGTTGAAGTCGGGGCCGTCAACACAGGCAAATTTTGTCACTTTTTTGCCGTTCTGATTAAGTGTGAGTCGGCAACCGCCGCACATTCCCGTGCCGTCAATCATAATTGGGTTCATTGAAACGGTGCAGGGGATACCTGTGGGTCTTGTGGCTTCAACCACAAATTTCATCATAATCATAGGCCCGATGGTGATAACCTCATCAAAGGTTTCGCCACGGTCAAAAAGCTCGTTGAGGGGCTGGCACACATTGCCCTGTCTGCCGTATGAGCCGTCGTCCGTCATAACAAACAGCTCTTTTGAAACGGCGCGGAATTCATCCTCAAGAATAAGCAGGTCCGATGAACGGAAGCCGATGATTGAAGTGACCTTACAGCCTCTTTTGTGAAGCTCCTTGGCAATGGGCAAAGCAATGGCGCAGCCCACACCGCCGCCGATGATGCACACCTTTTTAAGCCCGTCAATTTTGGTGGGGAGACCGAGAGGGCCTGCAAAATCCTCAATATATTCGCCTTCATTTTTTTGGCTTAATTTTAACGTTGTAGCACCTACGGCTCTGAAAATAATGGTGATGATGCCCTTTTCTCTGTCAAAGTCAGAAATCGTCAGAGGAATTCTCTCTCCGTCTTCGTCAACACGGAGAATAACAAACTGACCGGGCTGAGCCTTTCTTGCTACGAAAGGGGCTTCAATCTCCATAAGCACAACGCTTGTGTTGAGAACCTCTTTCCTTACTATTTTATACATATTTCTCGCCTCTTTAAAAAGAAGAATTACACAATATTATACCGCGTTTAGGGTGAGTTTTCATATACTCAAAATAAATAATGTTTATGCTCATAAAAGACCATTTTTGTAACAATATACAAAACAACGCATATTTATTTGTATTTATTCCCAAAACGAACTACTTGTCAGCCTAACATATAAAAAGGCGTATGTCAATGAACTTTTTTCACCTTGACAACAAGAAGTCAGTGTGATATAATACAACAAATTTAATCAAAGGCTGTGAAAAGAAGCAGTAGCAGGGTTTCCCCTTAAAGAAAGTTGCCGGTTGATGAGAGGCGCAAGGAAGGAGCTTTGTGAATTCGTCTTGGAGCCGCGCACTGAACGGGCAACCCAGTAGGCTGCGACGGAGGCACACCGTAACGAGTGCAGGAGTATCGCTTCGGCCGTACTTCATAAGGCCGTTGATGTGAGTCAGCGGTGAATAAAGGTGGTAACACGGGCTCAGCTCGTCCTTTTGGCAACAATAGGACGAGCTTTTTGTTTTATTTTGTCAATTATTCAATTTATATAAGGAGTGTAAAAATGGAAAATCGAATCAGCGAATTAAAAGCTCAGATTGAATCCGAGGCAGCCGCAATAGCAAGCCTTGATGAGCTTAAAGAAGTAAGATTCAAATACCTGAGCAAAAACGGTGCAATTTCTGCTCTTATGAAGCAGTTGGGCTCTCTTTCAAAAGAAGAACGCCCCGCCGCAGGTAAAATCATCAACGAATTCAAGGTATGGGCAACAGAGCTTTTTGATGAAAGCGAAAAAGACCTTGCAGGCAAGGCTCTTCTCAAAAGATATGAGGACGAAGCCATTGACGTTACAATGCCCTCAAAAAAGCGCAAGGCAGGCCATCTTCACCCTGTAACCCTTGTTCGCAACGAGCTTATTGATGCTTTCACCGGCATGGGCTTCACAATTTTTGAAGGCCCTGAAATTGACGACGACTTCCACAATTTCACCGCCCTCAACGTTTCTAAAGACCACCCTGCAAGAGATAAGCAGGACACATTTTACATTAACGATGACCTTCTTTTGAGAACACACACCTCAACAGGTCAGATCCGTGCCCTTGAAACAATGGAGCCTCCCTTCAAAATCATCTCTCCCGGCAGAGTTTTCCGCTGTGACGATGACGGAACTCACGCTCCCATGTTCCACCAGATGGAAGGTCTTGTTATTGACAAAAACCTTTCACTCTGCGACCTCCAGGGTCTTCTTGATACTCTTGCCAAAACTGTTTTTGACAAGGATACAAAAACACGCTTCCGTCCCTCGTTCTTCCCGTTTACTGAGCCCAGCGTTGAGGTTGACGTAACCTGCTGTGAATGTCACGGCGCAGGCTGCAGCCTTTGCAAGGGAACAGGCTGGATTGAAATTCTCGGCGGCGGCGTTGTTAACCGCAAGGTTATTGAAAACTGCGGTCTTGACGCAGATGTTTATTCAGGTCTTGCGTTCGGTACAGGTCTTGACCGAATTGCAATGCTCAAATACGGTGTAAACAATATTCACCTTCTTTATGACGGTGATGTAAGAATTTCCGACCAGTTCAGAAAGTGAGAGAGGTGATTTATAATGTATTTACCAATGAGTTGGTTAAAAGAAATGGTAGATTTGCAGGGTATTGATGCCCAGACTATTGAAGAGAGTCTTTTCTCCTGCGGTCTTGAAGTCGAAGAAAGAAAACCTGTTGCCCCCGATGTAAGCGGAATCAAGGTAGGCGTTATAAAGGAAATCACTCCTCACCCCGATTCAGACCATATGGTAATCTGCATTGTGGACTGCGGTGAATTCGGCACAGACATTCAGATTGTTACAGGTGCTTCAAACGTTAATGTCGGTGACCATGTGCCTGTTGCTCTCCCCGGTGCAACAGTATATGCCCGCAAAAAGGGTGACGACAACGGCGCATATGAGGTTATGACAATCAAAAAAGGCAAGCTTCGCGGTGTTGAATCCGATGGTATGCTTTGCTCAGGCGAAGAGCTTGGTATTGATGATGACTGGTATGACGGCGCTTCAGTTTACGGCATTATGATGCTCGGCGAAGACGCACTTCCCGGTATGGATGTTAAGGAATATCTCCAGCTTGATGACGAGGTTATGGATATTTCCGTAACAGCCAACCTTCCCCATTGCCAGTATGTTTACGGTGTTGCAAGAGAGCTTGCAGCTCTTCTTAACAGAAAGCTCAATGCTCCCGATTTCACTTATAATGCAAAGGAAGAAGCCAACAACAATAACATCACTGTTGAGGTTAAGGCTCCCGACCTTTGCCCCAGATACGTTGCCCATTATGTAAAGGACGTTAAGATTGAGCGTTCACCCTTGTGGATGCGCCGCCGTCTTAAAATGTGCGGCATCAACTCAATCAGCACTTTTGTTGACATCACAAACTACGTTCTTGTTGAAATGGGTCAGCCTATGCACGCCTTTGATATGGCAAATGTAGCAGGCGAAAAAATTGTTGTAAGACGCGCAGAAAACGGCGAAAAAATCGTAACTCTCGATGAAAAAGAATTTACCCTCAACTCAGAAAACCTTGTTATTTGTGACGGTGAAAAGGCTGTTGCACTTGCAGGTATTATGGGCGGTCTCAATTCAGAAATCAAAGACACAACAAAAAATGTTCTCTTTGAATCTGCCAAGTTTGAAAGAGGTAATATCCGCCGTTCATCAAGAGCTCTCGGCCAGAGCAGTGATTCATCACACCGCTTTGAAAAGGGCGTTGACGAGTTCACAACAGGTCTTGCTATGGACAGAGCCTTGCATCTTGTTGAAGAGCTCGGCTGCGGAACGGTTTCTGCCACTCATATTGATGCTGATGCAAACCCCGAAAGAGAAAATCAGAAGGTTGTAACAACATTCAGCGCAGTAAACTCTGTTCTTGGTATTGAAGTTCCCACAGAAACAATTGTTGACATTCTTTCCCGTCAGAATTATACACTTGAAGTTGACGGCGATAACCTCATGGCCATTGCCCCTGCCTACAGAACCGATATTGAAGGTACTGCCGCAGATTTGGCAGAGGATGTTATCAAGGTTTACGGCTACGACAATATTGTGCCCAAGTTTATGACAAATGCCGTAATCACAAGCGGCGGTCTCAACAAAAAGCAGAAGGCTCTCAACAAATTTAAAGAGTGCCTTGTCGCCCAGGGCTTCAATGAGCTTATCAACTATTCTTTCTATTCTCCCGCCGAGCTTGATTTGCTCAGACTTCCCGAGGATGCTCCTGAAAGAAATTACGTTAAAATCAGCAACCCCTTGAGCGAAAATTATTCAATTATGCGCTCAATGCTTACTCCCTCTGTTGTTAAAATTGTGGCTCACAATATGAAGAGAGGCAACGAGGCTGCAAGAGTGTTTGAAATTGCAAACGTTTTCATTCCCAATGAACAGCCTGTTACCACAATCCCCACCGAAAATCAGCGTTTTGCTTTTGGTCTTTACGGTGATGACGAGGATTTCTTCACAGCCAAGGGTATGCTTGATGCTGTTGCAGAGGATTTTGGTGTAAGCTTCACTTATGAAAAAGAAACAAAAACCTTCCTTCATCCCGGTGTTAGTGCCGCTGTTAAGTGCAACGGCAAAAAAATCGGCTTCCTGGGTCAGCTTTCTTATGAGGTTGCAGAGGATGCAGAAATCACCAAAAAATGCTACTTCGGTGAAATTGATTACGATGCACTTATGAAGCTCAGTGAAGAAAGCTGTAAATACGTTCCCGTTTCACCCTTCAGAAGTGTTAAGCGTGACCTTGCTCTTGTGGCAGAGGAGGCAACCACCTGCGGCGAAATTGAAGCAGTTATCCGCGATGCCTGCAAGGCTGTTACCGACATCAGGCTTTTCGACGTTTACAGAAGCGAAGCCATCGGTGCAGGCAAAAAGAGTATGGCTTTTGCCATTACCTTTGCGGCAGGCAACACAGAGCTTATGCCTGAGGATTGCGATAAATATGTCAACAAAATTCTCAAAGCTCTTGAATACAAAATCGGCATAAAATTAAGATAAAATCTCTTGTCAGCTCTTCCTCAGGAGGAGCTGATGTTTTTTATATTTACAAAAGAGAATATAGACAAGAAAGTAAACAATAATTGAACGCTATCACGACATTTGGGGTGTGTTTGTCGCTTGAAAAAGTGAAGATATATAGTATAATACAATGTATATAAGGGTAATTAGGTAAATTTTACATTTTGCCGATTTTGTATTAAATTAGGAAGTGCAATTATGTTTAAAAGAGTTATGTCAGCACTTGTTTTGCTGGTTATCGTTGCCGTTTGTTTTGTTGCTTCTCAGGCTACTGCAATGCTTCTTGTTGCGGCTTTCGGCCTTTTGAGCTGTCACGAAATGGGCAACGCATTAAAAAAGCTTAACCGCAACATCATCAAGCCTTTGCCGATGCTTTTTATAGCCGTTGCAACGCTGATGATTTATTTCAAGCTGGATATGCTTTGTCTTGCGGCTTGTGTAGGCTTGATTTTTATTGTTGATTTTGTTGTGTGTATGAAAAACAAAAAACACACCTCGCAGGATGCTTTGGCAACATTGAGCACTCTTGCTTACCCTTGCCTTCCTTTTGTGGGTGTAATTTATGTTTGCTCACTTCCTGCACCAAACTGGATAGTAATTTTCTTAACAGGCTTCCTCAGTGCAATCGGATGTGATACCTTTGCACTCTTTGGCGGAATGCTTTTCGGCAAGCACAAGCTTGCGCCTGCTGTCAGTCCCAACAAAACCATTGAGGGCTCAATTACGGGTACGGTTGTTACCACCGCAATTTGCGCAGGGCTGTGGTTTTTGCTCAGGGAGTATATATGCTATGAGCTGTGGGCAGTTGTTGTAACAGTTGCCGTTTGCACGGTTGTGGGTCAGATTGGTGACCTTTGTGCGTCGTTTATCAAGCGTGAAGCAGGAATCAAGGATTTCGGAAATCTCATCCCCGGCCACGGCGGAGCGTTGGACAGAATTGACAGTCTTATGTTTTCTGTGCCCACCGCATACATTCTTTTGACTTTATTTGAACGTGTCTGATGTCAGACAGGAAAGGGAAATATATGGGAAAAATACTTTTGGTTTACAACCCCGTATCGGGTAAGGATTCAGAAAGAAAAGACCCTGACCATATCGTGCGGGTCTTTGGGCGACACGGCTTTGAGGTTACCAAAACAGTTACCACTTGCTCAGGTGATGCAACCAGACTTGTTAAAGAAAATCTTGACGGTCACGAGGCTGTTATCTGCTGTGGCGGTGACGGCACCTTCAGTGAAACTGTCAACGGTGTTATGGCACTTGGCGAAAAAAAGCCTATTATGTATCTCCCTTCAGGCTCAACCAACGATTTTGCAGCAACCGTAGGCGCTTCAAGAAGTGTTGAAAAGCAGATTGACCTTTATAAAAAGGGATATTTGAATAACTATGACATCGGCAAGTTCAACGACAATTATTTTTCATATATTGCATCATTCGGTGTTGCAAGTGACTCAGCATACGTTACCTCACAGAAGTTTAAAAATCTTCTCGGTCACACTGCCTACGTTCTTGAATGCTTTGTTTTCAGACTTCCTCATTATATCAAGACTCTCCGTGCTTATAATATGAAAATTGAGTATGACGGCGGTGTTATTGAAGACGGATTTTATTTCGGCGCTGTGTCCAACACCAACCGCGTCGGCGGATTTTTCGGTTACGACAAGATGGGTATTAAGCTCAATGACGGCGAATTTGAATGTCTGTTTGTAAGAGGTGTTAAAAGCGTTCCCGATGTGTTCTATCTGGTTAAAAAAATCAGAGACCAGAATTATGACGGCGGTCAGATTATTACCTTCAAAACAAAGCATCTGAAAATTACCTGCAATGATGAGGTTGCCTGGACTTTTGACGGTGAATACGGCGGAAAGCATACAAATGTTGACATTGACGTTCTTCCCAGCGCAATCAACATTGTTTCTCCACCGAGTGATTTCTTTGTTACCGACAAAGAGCCCTACGACCTTGAAGGCAAGGTTTTTGATGATGAGCTTAAAAAGAAAAAGCTTGAGTTCAAAAAAAAGAAAGATGAAGATAAAGTCGCAGAATAATCTGCGGCTTTTCTTATTGACGGAAAAAGAACTAAGTGATAAAATACTTTGGCAAGGAGTGATTTTATGTACGAACCGTTGGCGCAAAAAATAAGACCGCAAAGCCTTGATGAGGTTGTGGGTCAGAAGCATATTATCGGAGAGGGTAAGCCGCTTCGCAATATAATTGAATCCGGCGAACTGCCCAACCTTGTTTTTTACGGCCCGTCAGGTGTGGGAAAAACGACTGTAGCCAATATCATAGCAAAAGCCACCAACCGCAAATTCTGCAAGCTCAACGGCACAACCGCAGGCACGGCAGACATTAAAGCGATTGTTGCTCAGCTTGACACCTTTGAGGCGATTAACGGCGTGCTTTTGTACCTTGATGAAATTCAGTATTTCAACAAAAAGCAGCAGCAGACCCTTCTTGAATACATAGAAAGCGGAAAAATCACTCTTATCGCTTCCACCACAGAAAACCCCTATTTCTACGTTTACAATGCTATTCTCAGCCGTTCAACGGTGTTTGAGTTTAAGGCTGTTGAGCCCGAGGAAATTGAGCTTGCGGTGAGACGCGCTTTTGATATTTCATCAAAAGAGAGAAACTGCACTATTTCCGTTGATGATGAAACTGTGAAATATATTTCAACAGCCTGCGGCGGTGATGTGCGCAAGGCTATGAACGCCGTGGAGCTGTGCGTGCTTTCTACCCGTGAAAAAGACGGTCAGATTTCCATTGACATTGACACCGCCAAACAGCTCACCCAACGCAGTGCGATGAAATATGATAAAGACGGCGACGAGCATTACGATATAATTTCAGCTTTTCAAAAGTCAATGCGAGGCTCCGATCCCGATGCGGCTGTCCACTATCTTGCAAGACTTCTTGAAGCGGGGGATTTGCCCTCAGCTTGCCGCAGGCTTCTTGTGTGCGCCTGCGAGGATGTCGGCCTTGCTTATCCGATGATTATTCCCATTGTAAAAGCCGCTGTTGATACCGCCCTTATGGTGGGTCTGCCCGAGGCAAGAATACCCTTGGCAGATGCGGTTATTCTGGTGTGTAATTCACCCAAATCCACTTCGGGTCACGATGCAATCAACGCTGCAATGGCTGACGTTGCAAAAGGAAAAAGCGGACCTATACCAAGGACTCTGCAAAACAAACACTTTGACGGCGATGATGTCGCCGTTAAGGGACAGTTTTATGAATATCCCCACGCTTACCCCAACCATTGGGTCAAGCAACAGTATCTGCCTGACGTGCTCAAGGGTGTAAAGTATTACGAGTTTGGTGACAACAAAAACGAGCAGGCGGCAAAAGAATATTGGAAAAGAGTTAAAGGCGAAAATGATTAAACTTATAGCTTGTGACATAGACGGAACACTGATAAATGACGGCACAAAGCCTGAACGTGAGGAATCTCCGTCACCCGAGGTTATCAAGGTGATAAAGGATTTGAAATCGGCAGGATATACCTTCTGTATTTCCACCGGCAGGCAGTATCCCGGAGTTAAGTATTTTCTTGGCGAAGATGTTGCTCAAGATGTGATTTTTAACTGCGAAAACGGTGCATATGTTATCAGAAATGAAAAGCTGATTTCCCGGGTGGTTCTTGAAAGAAGCGTCGCCAAAGGAATTGTGGAAGATATTCTTAAAACTCCTGATGCTCAGCCTATGATTTCAGGTGCGACGGTCTGTTATCTTATTAACCCGACTGAGGAGTTTTATAAAATCGTAACTGAGCATCTGCATAACAGAGCTGTTGTTGTGGACTGCTTTGACGATATTCCCGAAGAAATTCAAAAAATCGCCATCTGCAAGACTAACGGTGTTGCGGATATTGCCGGGGGCTTTGCTGAGCGTTGGGGTGACAAGCTAAATGTTGCCGTTGCAGGTGAAATGTGGCTTGATTTTACACTCAGCGATAAAGGAACGGGTATTGAGGCAATTGCAAAAGCCACAGGAATTAAAAAAAGTGAAATTGCCGCATTTGGCGATAACTATAACGATGTGCCGATGTTCAGAGAGGCAGGGCTTTCTTTTGCAATGAGCATTGCTGCCGATGAGGTTAAAGGCCATGCAGACAGGGTGTGCAGAAGCGTGCCCGAAACCTGCAAAGAGCTGTTTTTGAAATGAGGGTATAAAATGCAGAAAGAAAATGTTCACAGCGGACACAGAAAGAGAATGAGGGAATCTTTTCTTAAAAGGGACTTCAATTCTATGCCCGAACACGAAATTCTTGAAATTTTGCTTTATTATGCTCATCCGCGCAATGACACAAATGCCCTTGCCCACAGGCTGATCAATGAGTTCGGCAGTCTTGAAAATGTGCTGTCCGCTCCGTATGAGGAGCTTATAAAAATTGACGGTGTCGGTGAAAATGCAGCCGTGCTGATGATTTTGTTTTCCCGTCTTGCGGTGCGGTATGTGGCCGCAATTGACAGCGACGATGCGTATAAATCGGACGACGAGATTGTTAAAATGGTTGTGGAAAGACTGGTAAATGAGCCAAAGGAAAAGGTTATTGCCGTTTTGCTTGATAAAAAGAAAAAGCTTCTCAACATCACAGAGATTTCCACAGGGGGAATTGATGATGCCGCATTCAAGCCGAGAGCCTTGATTGAGCCGATTTTTCGATGCAGTGCAACAAGAGTTATCCTTGCTCACAATCACCCTCAGGGCTTTGCTGTGCCGTCGTCTGCGGATTGTGATATGACCGCCGATGTGAGGAAAATGCTCAGAACTCTGGAAATTTCTCTTGATGACCATATCATTGTAGCGGGCAAGGATTGGTTTTCTATGAAAAACAGCAAGAAATACGCAGATATTTTTTATGAATATTAAAAAAACAGTTGACAATTCTGAATAGTTGTGATATTATACTTTGGTAGTCGAGAGACGAGCGCTGCTAGCTCAGTTGGATAGAGTGTTTGGCTACGAACCAAAAGGTCAGGGGTTCGAATCCCTTGCAGCGCGCCACGCCGAAAGTCGTTATTTATCAACGATTTTCGGCTTTTTCTTTGCCAAAAACAAGCTCGTGAAATTGCTTAAATTTTGCGTTTTGGTCTTTATTTGGTCTTTATTGCCTCAAAAACTTAATATTTTTGGTCTTTACATAGCAAAAGAGAGGTTCACTTTTTACGGTGTACCTCTCTTTTTTATGCCTGTTTTTTCTTTTTGGCTGTCAGAATGTTTTCAATTTCTTGTGCCGCTATTTCATCAGCCGTTCTGATAGCGTGAGCGTATATTTTCGCGGTGGTTGCAGGGCTTGCGTGTCCAAGCCTTTTAGAAACGGTGGTTAATGGCGTACCGTTGGCAATCAGCAAGGTCGCGTTTGTGTGCCTGAGGCTGTGCAACGTTACCTTTGGCAGATTGTTTCTTTCAACAAACTTACTGAACCATGCTGTCAGCGTGTCCGGGTGAATCGGTGTCCCGTCTGCTTTGGTAAATATAAAGCCTGTATTCTTCCGATAATCACCGAGCTTTAATATTTCCATTGCCTGATGTGTCTTGTACTCGCTCAATATCGTTATAACCGACTGTGGCACCTTCATAGTCCTTTGTGACGAGCTTGTTTTTGTGTCGCTTTCAAAGGTACCTTTGCCGGAAAGATATTGAATAGTTCGGTCTATTGTCAAAAGATTGTTTTCAAAGTCAATATCACACCATTTAAGCCCCAACACCTCAGCTCGGCGCAAGCCTAACAAAACCAACAGCTTTATTATTGTGCGGTATTTTATATCTTCCTTGTCGAGTAGCGCCAAAAGGTCAATAGACTGCTCGTCATCAAGTGTTGTCGGCTCTTTGTGCTGTACTTTAGGCGGTTTAACTCTTTCACAAGGGTTAGCGGTTATAATTTGCCATTGTACGGCCGTGTGGAGTATCGAAGAAAGCAAAATGTGATGATGTTTTACCGTACGCCCTGATAGCGCGCCTTTGCTGATAGGCTCAAACAGCTTTGAAAGCGGCATTTTTAACGCTTCGGCAATCTTAACGGCGCTGTTATGTGATATATTATTCCCTTTGGTAACAGAATCGAGCGTGCAAACGCTGACCCCTGCAAGCTCGGCAAGTTTTACCTTTGTGAGCTGTCGGCTTTTTAAAAGCTCTTTAAAATCGAGCTTGCTTTTGTACTTTGTATCGGCTCTGATACCCTCTTTAGCAAGCTCGTCATACAAAGCAATGATATGATGTGGCTGAATACGGTCAAGCCTTAAATGTCCTATACCGTCATTTATACGAGGGTATAACGCTTTATATTGAGCAACTGTTTTCGGCTTGAGCTGTTTTTCTGCGTATTCCTCAAACCATTGCTCGGCAAAATCAGCGAGCTTGATATTGCTGTTTATAAAATGGCCGCTTTTAACCTTTTCTTCAAACAAGATAGCCTGAGTTTGAACCGCTTTGTCAATCTGCCTTTGTGTCATACCGGGCGCAGGCTTATAAGTCATTGAACGCGTTATCTGCTTGCCGCTCGCGTCGTAGCCCTCAGATACTCTGATACGGTAAGTATCACCGCGTTTAGTTATTGTCGGCATTTTCCTAACTCCCTAATTGTCAAAATAACGATAAATGTAAAAATGATTGCGCAAAAGTTCGTTGTCTAATTCTTGGTTCCTTGCTTTCTCGTCTTTGGCAAACAAATCAACTAATTCGTCAAATGCTTCTTGAAGATAGAAAAGGGCTAATTTACTGTTATCTTCTGCTTCGGAAAATCTTTGAGTGGCATTGTCTGAAATTTCATCGTTTTCACTATTTTTCAAAAATGTTTCCTTAGCCTCAATTGTTTCTTTTAATTTATTTTTGTAGCGTTGAGCAAAACCACATAAATCAAAGCTATAGCGTTGAATAAGCATATTTAAAAACTCTTTGGAGATTGGCATCCACTCTGAATTAGATTCAAGAGCTGAATTGTGCAGAGCTTCAACAGCTTTTTCGTTCAATCCCGTATAATCACACACAAATTGTGTATCTTTGTCTGTTGTTACATTTTCAGTTCTACCAACTAAGTAATCAAGTGAAACGTTGAAATATTCTGCAAGCCTCAAAAGTTTATCCGCATTTGGAATTGTTGAACCGTCACAATATTGTGAAACTGCTTGCCTTGATACACCAATTTCATCAGCTAATTGTTGTTTAGAAATGTTTTTTTGCTCTACCAAGTTGCGCAGGCGAGTAGCGAAAAGGCTTTCGAAGCCCAAAAAGCTTGCAATATCCATAAAATTACTCCTTTGAACGTTAAATTCACTTGCGTTTTGATATAATTAGATAAATTTGCTTGACAAAGCTCGTTTTACTTATTAAAATAAAGATGTAAAGCAAATCATCACTATTGATGATGATAGCAAGTATTTTGACAAAAGTCAATAGAAAAGAGGTAAATTTTTATGAGTAACCAAGAAATCAGAAGAACAGCAAAGGCAAATGATGTACCATTATGGCGAATAGCTGAAAAACTCGGCATAAGTGAACCTACTATGTCCCGAAAACTCCGTCACGAGCTTGCAGAGCCTGAAAAGCAGAAGATTTTAGGCATTATTGCCGAGCTTGCTCAGGGTGCTTGATATGTCAACACCGAGAATGAGAACAGCGCCTGAGGCTGTGGCAGAGCTTAAAGCCCTTGACCCCAACAGCGCGTTGAGTGTGCGAGCAGTGCGACAAATGATAAACAGCGGTATTTTGCCTGCTGTTACGGTAGGTAATAAAAAGCTGATTAACCTCAACATTCTGCTTGAATATCTCAACGGCGAACGAGAGCTGACCCCCACAAGCTCGCCAGAATACGGCAAGATAAGGCGAATCGGTTAGGGGGTGAATATCATTGAGCAAGACAAATTGTGATGAAAGCATTTACAAGAGCGTTCTTTCCTGTTTCAGGTATGGTCGAGCTAATGCCATACATCAAAAGCAGTTGCAAAAATTGACAAGCCTCGATTCCCGACAGCTCAGGAAAATAATTGAACTAATACGGCGCAACGGTGTTTGTGTAGTATCTGATAACAAAGGGTATTATCTACCCGAAACGCGCGAAGAGCTTGAACAATACATAAGGCGCACTGAAAAAATGGCGCGCAGTATATTCTTTACCCTGCAGACAGCAAAGAAAGCTTTGAAAAGCATTGATGAAAACTCCGACAAATAGCACAGAACACAGATAAAAGGCACAAAGTAACCCTTGCTTTGTGCCTTGAAAACTCAAAGCCCCTTGCGGCTTTTGGGGCTTGCATAGATAACTTAACTTTACGACGAAAGGAGCGCAGGCAATGTGAGAGTTCACATAAGAGAGAAAATATATATCTGCGGTGACTTTATGCACGTTGACGCGTTCCCGGTATTCGCACCCTCAGGCAACAGAAGAAAGCGAAGATTTAAACCCACAAGCGAAACACAGAAGCTTTTAAACGATAAATACGCATTAAAGCACCTCGAAATGTTGCTTGAAACAAACTTCGACGATAACGATTATCATATCAGATTGTCATACAACGACAAAAAACAACCAACATCAGACGAGCTTGCTATAAAAAACATATCAAACTACATCAGACGTTTAAAATATAAGTGTAACAAGCTCGGTTATTCTGCGCCTGTTGCCGTGTGGTGCACCGAAAAAGGCAAGAAGTACGGAAGATACCACCACCATTTAATTATAAAATGCGAGCTTGCTCGTGATGAAATAGAGCGAATGTGGGGCAAAGGTTATGCAAACTCACGCCGCCTGCAGTTCAATGAAAACGGCTTGACGGGACTATCGAAGTATTTACCCAAACACCCGATAGGCGCACAGCGTTGGCACTCCACAAGAAACCTCAAAAAGCCTATTGTTCGTGAAAATGACAATATGAGCAAAAAGCAGTTTGAGCAGTTGTTTGACAGCCACGCAACTTATGATGTGTTTAATGCCCGGTACAAAGGTTATTTTGTCAGCCAGGTTGAAGCAAAATACAACGAAGTAACAGGCAATAAATATCTGAGCTTCAAAATGTACCGCGCCGATTCTAAGTACGTCAATAAAACAATGCGCTTTATAGCTTAAATTCCCAAGCGCTTGCGAATGTTGAGCAAATTTAACACGAGCTTGTAAGAGCGTTTTCAGAAATGTTCAGAAAACTCAAAAATATTTATGCTTCAAAGCCCCGAAAAACCTTGAAAAATCAACGAAAACAAGCTCGTTTGATGTTTTTTAACTGAACATATAGAAAAAGACAGCCGACAAACAGCCGACCGCCTCAAAGTGGAGTATTAAATAGCAATGATATTTTACAATGGGGTGAATGTTTTGTCAATGAGTAATGAAGAGCTTGCAATCCGCATTAAAAACGGCTCAGCCGAGCTTGTGGGCGAATTATGGGAAAACACAAGTAAAATCCTTTACAAGCTCGCAAATGCTTATTATAGCCGCCTGCAGGCTGATTTTACGCGTTGCGGAGTAACGAGAGAAGATTTATACCAAGAGAGCTATATTGCCTTTGTGGGTATGCTACAGGCTTTTGACGAAGAAAAAGGCTATAAGTTCATCACTTATGCTGAACTGCAGTTAAAAAACCGTGTAAATGAGCTTTTAGGCAAAAGAACAGGGGAAAATAACAAGCCTTTGGATAATGCAAGCTCGCTTGATGACGAGCTGAAAGGCTTTGAGGGTGAAGAACTGACCCTGCTTGACACTATCCCTGATGAAACGGCACAGCAAAGCTACAAGGATATTGAGGCTGAAATATTCAACACAGAGCTTCACAATGCCCTTGAATCAGTAATGTCAAAGTATCTTAATGCAGAGCAAAAAACAGTTATAAAGGCGCGTTTTTACGATAATTTAACTTTAAAACAAACAGGCGAGCTTGTGGGAGCAAACGAAAACAGAGCCGTTAAGGTAGAGCGTGACGGCCTGCGCACCTTGCAATGGCATAAAAGAGAGCTGAGCGCCTTTGCAGAGCATTATATAACAGATTTTGCATATCATTTTACATCACAAGGCAGTTTCAAAAGCAAGCTCGGTAGTTCTCAGGAGCTTATTATAGAACGGCTCGATTTAAAAGAACGTGCCCGGCACAAAATGGCACAGTTTTAGCGTGTACCACTCTTAAAAAGTGTTGATAGTACAAGGAAAACACCGATTTTAAAAAAATGAGTGTGCCACAATAAAAAACAGCAAAATTCCAAGCGTTTGTGAATATTAAATAATACACGAGCTTGCTATAAAACCTGATAAAACCTGACACCCTCGCGCGCACGCGCGCGAAGCTCTGCACTGCACCGAAACAAAGAAAAGCCCCGAAACGGAGCTTTTAATCAGTCTTTGGTTATTATAACATCACCGCTTGCAGTTATGCAAACACTCCCTGTATCGTCAAATTCGTTTGCAGGGTCGAGGAATGACAGCTCAGACGTGAGCCGTTCAACGCATTTACGGCTCAGAGGTTCGGCTGTGGGTCTGATAACGGTTGTTTGTGGCATTATGTTTCACTTCCTTGATGCAGTTCCGTACACTTCGGTGTCAATGGTATCTATAATATCACTCAGAACTAAAAACGCACTATTAAGCAATGATATGGTAATACTGTTCCTATTTAAAGCAAACTGCAGTTCACTAAGTTGTACCAAATCTTTATAGTGCACTTTGTTGGGTAACTTTTCAATCTCTTCTAAGCCAACCTGAAAAAGGTCTTTTGCTCGGCTCAGCTCAATGCTCAATTCTTCTAATTCAATGGGTGTTTTTACAATGGTATTCGTCATTAAAATCGTTCCTTTCCTTAGTTTGCAAGGATATTATATCACTATTGATAGCAATATACAATTGACAAAAGCACTGAATATTTATAACGATATTTGTGCAATTTGTATATTGCTATCAATAGACTAAATGTGCTATAATGTGTATGCTGGGAAAAGTATAAACTTTGAATTTGCGCCCAACAGTTAAGGTGATAAAATGACAGACAAAAAAAGAGGATATTCACAAGCTCAAAACAAGGCAACACAAAAATATATTAAAAACAATTATGACAGTGTGATGATTCGATTACCCAAAGGCAAAAAAGAAGCGATAAAGAACCACGCAGAAAGTCAGGGTGAGAGCCTGAACGGCTTCATCAACCGCGCCATAGACGAAACAATGCAGCGAGATAAAGAGAATAGTTAAATAAGAGAAAGGGATTGACAAGGATATGAAAGGAAGAAGACCGGCATATTTCAGAGCTTCCAAACTTGAAGATTTTGGCGATATAATGACACCGCAAGACGTTGCGTTGTATCTGAAAGTTACTGATAATTGCGTAACTACTCATATTCGCAAAGGTGATTTAAAGGGATTTAAGGTTGGAAATAATTGGCGAATTAAAAAGATTGATTTAATTGAGTTTATTAAAGCAAACGAAAACAAATGCAGTTTATAGTTGCATAAAGTGTCGTAACTCTTCATAAACTGTCATATTGTTTCATAAATTAACGTAAATGTATATAAATTAACATAAATTTATATAAAAATGATTGACATTTTGAGATTTTTCGCATACAATAATTGTGACAGAGCCTCTCACGCTTAGGCGCACTTAGGTGCGAACTGCGGACCAGGAGAGGACTTTTTATTTTATAGGTGATTAAAATGGCAGACGTTAAAGAATTTTTAACTTATGAAGAACAGCTCGAACATTTGAAAGGGGCAGGGCTACACATAGAGAACGACGATGTCGCAAAATATATATTATCAAAAGTGAATTATTATCGTTTGATAAATGCCTACTCGCTTGGCTTGTATGCCGAAAGAGAACCTCACGACAAGTATAAACCAGGTATAACATTTTATCAAATATACGACCTCTACAAGTTTGATTTATCATTGAGGCACATAATGTCAGAGCTCCTTGAAGAATTTGAGATACTATTTAGAACGAAGCTTGCATATTATATAGGCGAAAAATACGGACCCTTAGGATATTTAGATTCTTTGATTTTCAAAAATGAAGAGTATCACAATTCTTTTATAGAGGATTTGAACCGCGAAAAAGTTAGACAAAAAAATTCACCTATAATCAAACATCACAATGCACATTATGACGGGAATTTGCCAATATGGGTGCTTGTAGAGGTTGTTTCATTTGGCGTAATTTCAAAGCTTTATAGTAATATGAAGTTGGAAGACCAAAAGAACATAGCAAAAGAAATAGGATTAAAACCCAAGTATCTTAAAAGTTGGTTGCGTTCTTTTGTTGAGATTAGAAATGTGTGCGCTCATTACGGTAGATTATACAATAAGATACTAATATCACCTCCGCAGTTGTATAACGATGTTGATTTTGATAACACAAGGATATTTGCAGTGTTGTATGTGTTAAAACGATTTGCCAGCGAAAGGCTATGGACAACACAATTAGTTGACCTTAAATTAGCTATTACTGAGCATAAATCTATCGAACTTAGCAAAATAGGATTTCCTGAAAACTGGGAAAAGCTCTTAGGATTTCCAATATAAAATAAAGTTATAACGACTGAAACCGCCTTGAGCAATCGGGGCGGTTGTTTTTATATAACAGACGAGCTTGCTATATATTCCCCCCTACCTGCGAGGGTGAAAAAAAGAGCTTAAATCTCCACCCACAGCCCACCTACATTCACACCGAACCACGCGCGCGTAGATTTTTTGGAAAAAAGCAAGCTCGATTTTGGTCTTTATTTGGTCTTTATCGCGGTGATTTGGTCTTTACTTTCGTGAAACGATATGAAATGAGCGTGTGCAGAAAATGGCTTAAAATCAACGAAAATGCAAGCTCGTGAAAAGTTATGAAACGAAAATTTTAAAGCTACGAACCAAAAGGTCAGGGGTTCGAATCCCTTGCAGCGCGCCAAGAACAGCACATCCGCATTTGCGTGTGTGCTGTTTTTTTGTGTTCGGGGATTCGAACCCCGAAAAATAAGAACCGCACAGCTGTGCGGTTCTTCATTTTTGTTAAGTTTCTGTTTCTAAATTTCTGATTATTGTTTTATAAAGGTGAACAAAGAATATTCCTGCAACCGCAACAGACATAACCTCAGCAATGGGGAAAGACCACCACACGTTGTCAAGCACACCTGTTTTTGCAAGGAGATATGCCGCGGGAATAAGCACCACAAGCTGACGGGCAATGGAAACAAACATTGAAAACAGTCCTTTGCCGAAAGCCTGAAAAACAGAAATAATCACAACTGAAAATCCTGCGGCAAGGTAGCTGATGCTGATTGTTCTCAGGGCTACAACACCGATTTTGGTCATTTCCTCGCTTGCGTTGAAAATTGAAAGCAAAACATCGGGAATCAACTGCATCATAGCAAAGCCAATGAGCATAAATGTGCAGGCAAAGCAGAGAGATGTTTTGATTGCTTTGGTAACTCTCTTTTTGTTTTTGGCGCCGTAGTTATATGCAATAATGGGAATGACACCGTTGTTAAGGCCGAACACAGGCATAAAGATAAAGCTCTGAAGCTTGAAATAAACTCCGAAAACAGCCGCCGCAGTTTCTGTGAAGGCAATTACGATTTTGTTCATTGAAAAAGTCATAATTGAGCCGACGGCAACCATAATAATTGACGGAACACCGATTGAATAAATCTTTCCGATAATATGAAAATCCGGCTTGAAGCCCCCGGGGGAAAGCTGAATGTCGGGGTTTTTCTTTTGATTGAGAATAATGGCAATTATTGCCGCAATTATTTGACCGAGAACCGTTGCAACGGCGGCACCTTTCGCACCCATTGCAGGAACACCGAAATATCCGAAAATAAAAATCGGGTCAAGAATGATGTTGGCAACCGCGCCTATGCCCTGAGTAATCATTGTGTAGAAGGTTCTGCCCGTAGACTGCATCAGGCGTTCAAAAATAATCTGCAAAAATACGCCGAACGAAAAACAGCAGCAAACCTGAAGATATTCAACGCCCTGAGCGATAATTACAGGGTTGTCGGTCTGAGCTTTGAAGAAAATTTCAGTTCCGAAAAGACCGAATACAAGAAAAATCAAAAAGCCGAAAACCGCAAGCAAAACTCCGTTTGCCGCAATTGAATTGGCTCGCTTATAATTCTTTTCGCCAAGGCTTTTTGAAAGCAGAGCGTTAACACCAACCGCAGTTCCCGTTGCAACACCTATCATCAGGTTCTGCGCAGGGAAGGCCAGCGAAACCGCTGTGAGCGCTTCTTCACTCACTCGGGAAACAAACATACTGTCAACAACGTTGTAAAGAGCCTGAACAAGCATTGACGCCATCATAGGCAAGGACATTGTTGTAACAAGCTTGGGTATGGGCATATACCCCATTTTATTTTCCTTATCCATATTATCACATCCCTACAAAACAATGTGCACACTTTAGGGTGTGCACAAATTTTATGCCATCAGAAGGGCAACTATTGTTGAATACATTTTTACGGGGTCCTGCAAAAATTTTTCCTTAACATAATCTGCCTGAGCTGAATCGGCAACAAAAAGTGTAACACTAAGCAGCTTATCTTCGTTGTCCATAATTGAAACGGTAACATCGTATCCGTCGCCGTGAGGGGTGATTTCAATCTGATTTTCCTGCTGACGGCGGAGAATTGTCTTCATTTCAATTGCGGTATTGAGCGCAGTTTCCTTCACTGTGTAGGGAAGGTCGTTTTCAAGCTGTGCGGTGTTTGCTTTGCCCAGATCGGTGGGAAAAAGAA
This sequence comes from Clostridia bacterium, assembly GCA_017935265.1. Classification (GTDB taxonomy): domain Bacteria; phylum Bacillota; class Clostridia; order Oscillospirales; family Acutalibacteraceae; genus CAG-488. The sequence continues at coordinate 45,311 of JAGBHX010000062.1, forward strand.
TTTCATCGTCATCTGTATATTCAATGCGCACGTTGCCGGTTTTAACCACTTCGGCAAGAGCCTCGTTTGCTTCAAAATAATTGGCAAGACCTTCGCCTGTCAATATTTCATTGAGCTGGTTTTTTGAAATGCCGTTGTCTATTTTGCAAATAATATAGCACACAAGCAGCTTGATTTCACTTTTGGAACGGAGTCCACCGGGCTTGATGCCCTGAGTGAATGCATCATAAAGCTCCATATTGTTTCCTGCCTTTTTGATTTATTCGATGGGAATTTCAATGGGGTTTCTCTTCTGGAAAAGCGTAACGCTGTTAAAGCCGCAACGCTTCGCAATATCCATACCTGTTTCAATGCCTGCTCCGAGATGCTCGGCATAGTGGGCATCTGAGCCGATTGTAATCATTTTACCGCCCAATTCCTTAAATCTTTTAACAACGTCTTCGTCGGGCATTGTTCTGCCGATTTTCTGGCGAAGACCTGATGTGTTGATTTCAAGAGCTCTGTCGTTTTCCACAAGGAGTCTGAGTGCTTCGTCAACCTTGGGCTGATACTTCGCCATATCAACGGGGATGCCGTGCTCACCCACAATATAACGCAGAGGATATGTCACGTGAGCCATTGTGTCAAATTTGCCCCAGGCGGCAAGAGTGCAAAGCTCGTCAAAATATTCGCTCAGAAGCTTATCAATATCATATTTTGAATAATCAAGATACCAGAAATCCTCTTCACCGCGGAGGTTGTGAATTGAGCCGATGACGAAGTCATAGTCGCGCTCGCTGATGATTTCCTGCGCTGTTTCGGTGTCATAAGTAGGCTGACCCAATTCAATGCCGGCGCATACAACAAGCTTGCCGTTGAAAGCTGAACGAGCCTTGGTCACGTCAAAAAAGGACTGAACTGCTGTTTTATCAAAATTCTTTTCACGGTAAAAGTCAACCTCAATATGGTCGGTGAAAGCGATTGCACGCAAGCCTTTGGCACAGGCATTTTCACACATATACATTGTGGAGTGGTTGCCGTCAAAGGAATTGTCGGTGTGGGTGTGCATATCAATAATATTCTTGTATTTCATAGCATTACCTTCTTACATAAATATCTACACTATATAATAACTCAAAAAAAATAAATTTTCAACACATATATTGCATTTGATGAATGAATTTTTAAAAAAGTAAAATACTAATAAAAAATGATAGGAGATGAATAAAATGATTGATAAATTATCGTTAATTCTTGTCGTTGTCGGCGCACTCAACTGGGGCAGCATCGGCCTTTTTCAGTTTGACATAGTTGCCTGGATTTTCGGCGGTCAGGATGCGCTCGTCAGCAGAATTATCTACACCCTTATCGCTCTTGCCGGCGTATGGTGCATTTCGCTTCTTTTCAGAGAGCGTGAACACGTTGAGCTCGGCATGGAAAACACAGCAGGTTAACAAAATCAAAACCGACGGAAGATGTTCTCCTGTCGGTTTTGCAATACATATTTATCTTCCCGTTTTCTTTAAAATTTCGGGGTCGGTGGTGTCGGCAACATAGCCGATTTGTTTCCACAGCTTGTCTGCCTTTGATTTCCACTTGTAAAATTCATAGGGAGAATCGGGATAAGCATCATAATGCGCTCCGATTTTCATGCTGTTTATAAGGCCCTTTCCGATTTTGCCGATTGTGGCGGGGGAGAGGTCCTTTTTTGCGATTCCCGACACTACGCCCTTTATTATCTGTGCAATATCCTTTGTGTTCAGCTCAAATCCCGTGTCGACATTGCCGAGAATTTTTTGGCTGAAAATTATGTCATTTGCAAACAGATGCTCAGCTTCGTCACAGCCGGGTGAAATGATTCCCATAAGCAAAGGCCGCATAGAGTCAAAGTCTTTGCCCTGAGTTTGCATATAACGTTTGTTGATGCTCCACATATTGTCACGGGAGAGCTCTTTGCCCTCTTTGAGAAGCTTTGAAATAACATCAACGGCAATTTCACCTTGGACAAGTGACGAGGTGCAGCCTTCGCCGCAGGTGGGCTTAGTAAGAAATGCTGCATCACCCATTGCAATGAAGCCGTCGTCCACAAAGGAATAAACACTTCTGTGATAAGGTGTCATACCTTTTTCAATTTTTTCAATTTTGTATTCGGGGAAGGCTACGTTTTTGAGGAATTGAGAATTAAAAACCTCTTGGGCAACATCATAGCCGTAAAATGCACCTATGCCGAGAATTGCACCGTTGGGATTTCCCGAGGGCGCAGACCAGGATTTATACTGCAAAAAGAAGCCGTCGAGGGTGCGTGGGTCAATGGTTTTGTCGAGATATTCCACATAATAAAGCACAACGTAGAGAATATCTTTTTCGGTGAGCTTGTGGTTATCAACAACCGAGGTGTCGGGGAGCTTTGTCCTGGCCGCGGAAGGGATGCCCGAGCAGTCTGCAACAAGCTTTGCTCTCACTTCTTTTTCGCCGTCGGCGGTTTTATATTTTCCGCCTGCAACCTTGCCGTTTTTGTCAAAAATCAAATCTGTAAAGCTTGCACCGTAGATGATTTCTGCCCCGGCTTTTATTGCCCTCTGAGCCATAAGCATAATATATTCGTGCTTGTGCAGACCGATTGTTTCCGGACCGCCTGAGCTTGCCTTGGGATAATTGCCGTAGGGTGAGCGCATAGGGGAGTCTGCAAAAGAAAATGCTCTGATTGGGTTTTCGGGCTCAGGAATAATCAGACCGAACTGTTCCATTTCCGGCCGTGACATATGAAAAACATCATACGCGCGAGAAACGTTGACGGGCTCATCCTTTTCAACAACAAGCACCCTGAAGCCTTGCGAAGCCATTTTTTCGGCAAACCAACAGCCTGTGGTAGAGGCGCCGACAATCAGAATATCATACATAAAAAAACCTCCCTTGATTGATATTTTCATTTTAACATTATAGAGTGTTCTTTGCAACAAATTTTATTGAGAATGAACAGAGATTTAGTTGACATAAAAAAACCGATGATATATAATTGATTAAAGGAGTTGATTTTATGAGAAATTTGCCACCCCTTAAATTTAAAAACGGAAAGTTTAAAATAATGGTTGTGGGTGACTTGCACGAATCCTACGATTCAAAAGGCTCCGAAAATCAGGTGAAATCAGCCGATATGACAAAGCTGCTTGTTCGTGCTGTGGGCGAGCTTAAGCCTGATTTGGTTGTTTTTGCCGGCGACAACGGCCACGCTGACGACGAAATTAAAATGCGCGCAGTTATAAGCAAAATAACATACCCTGTTTCTGCCAACGACGTTCCGCTTGCAATTGTGTTCGGCAATCACGACAGGGAGTGTGATGTTCCGCTTGAAAGACAGTTGGAGCTGTATGCTCAGGAATATGAAAACTTTTACACATATGATGCAGTTCCCGAGCTGACAGGCTGCGGCAACTGCAACGTGCTTGTTAAGGATTCCAAAGGTGAAAAGGATATTCTTAATCTTTGGTTTATGGACAGCAACAATCTTGCGGAAGACCAAGAGGTTTCATATTACGACTGGGTGCATGAGGACCAGATCCAGTGGTATAAAGACACTGCAAACAAGCTTAAAGAAGAGAACGGCGGAAAGGTTATTCCTGCTCTTTGGTTTATGCATATTCCCGTATGTGAGGAATATAAGCTTCTCAGACCGGCAAAGTTTTATGAATTGCCTGATTCCGTAAAGGGCCACCGCGACTGGTCAAAGAACAACTATGTTCTGGCTCAGGGGGTTGAGGGCTACCTTGGAGAAGGACCTTGCTGCCCCTGTATCAACAGCGGAGTTTTTGACGCGTGGAAAGAAACGGGCGACGTTATGGGCGCATTTTTCGGCCACGACCATATGAATGACTTTGCAGGCTATTATGACGGTATTTTGCTTGCTCAGTGCAAAACTGCAGGCTTCAAGCCATACACCGACGGTTGCCGTTCAGGTGTGAGACTGATTACTCTTGACGAAAATAATATTGATGACATAAACACAAGAATGTATCACTTCAAGCAGTTCGGCCTCAAGAGTGAAAGCCTCGGCCCCGTGCAGCGCACTTTCTCAGACCGTCAGGTTATGAAGATTAAAGCTGTGTCGTGGATTGCAGGCGGACTTGCCGCAACAATCACTGCCGCAAAGCTTGCTAAAAAATTAAGGAAATAGAAAAATGGAGATTATGATGAAAAAGTTTATTTCAATTATTCTTGCAATAACGATGGTTCTGGGATGTACCTGTGTTGCTTTTGCAGGAACGAATGTGGACGAAAGCAGAAGTCAGATCCCGGTTATCCGCATTTCGGGTGACGGCGAAGCGCTGTATGACCCCGACGGCAACAAAATTTTTCACTACAAAGATTTTGCCAAGCTTGTAAAGGGCGATTCCGAAGGAAAAGACAACAGCGAAATGTATAAAGCTATGGCTGAAAATCTTCTTCCCACTGTTGTTAAGGGTGCAGTTACCGATAATTGGGATGATATGTATGTTGCCCTTGAAGAGGAGATTTCAAAAATATTTGCAAACTCCTTGCTTGATGAAAACGGAAATGTTACCAACGGCTCAGGCTTGTCTCAAAAGCGTAAAGATCAGATGGCAAACAAAAGAGCAAACGACCAGAAGGGCTCCAAAGGCTATTACTCTTGGGGCGATTATTGGTTCCACTATGACTGGCGACTTGACCCTATGGAAACTGCCGATGATTTCAACTCTTTTGTTGAAGATATAAAAGCTACAACCGGTTGTGAAAAGGTGGGTATTATGGCAACCTGCCTCGGCACAAACATTGTTATGGCTTATGTTGCAAAATACGGCGTTGACGACATTCAGGGCATCAGCTTTGACGGCAGCGTTGTTGGCGGAGCAGAAATCCTCAGTGAGGTAATCTGCGCAAAATTTGATGTTGCTCCCACCGCTGTTGCAAGAGTACTCAGAGACGTTGAAGGCCTCGGAATGTTCAGCATGGATGACTTTATTACGGAAACTATTGATATGCTGGTTCAGACAGGCGTACTTGAAGGAATAATCAGCACAACAGAAAACCTTCTTTATGATAAGCTTGTTGCAGGTGTAACTTCTGCTCTTGCTCTTTCAACCTTCTACACCTGGCCTAACTATTGGGCTTGCGTAAGTCCTGAGGATTATGAGGATGCAAAGTATTATGTATTCGGCGAAGAGGGCAGCGAAAAGAGAGTAAAGTATGCAGGCCTTATTGAAAAACTTGACGCTTATGATGTTGCAGTCCGTCAGAGAGTTCCCGAGCTCCTTCACGAGATTAAAGACGGCGGAGCAAACGTTGGTGTTATTTCAAAATACGGCTTCCAGATGATTCCGATTTGCGCAACGTCAGATGCCGTTTCCGACCAGTTCGCATCAGTTAAGAGAACATCATTCGGTGCCACAACATCAACTGTTTATGATACACTTTCTGATGAATACATAGCTCAGCGCGTTGCAGAAGGTAAGGGCAGATATATCTCACCTGATAAGAAAATTGACGCATCAACCTGCGTTTTTCCTGATTACACCTGGTTTGTAAAGGGCTCAAGCCATTCTGATTGGACATCATATGAGCTTAAGATTATGCTTGAGGTTGCCACCGCTGACAGACAGCTTACCATTGACGACCTTCCGTTGACACAGTTCTTTGTTTATTATGATGATGCAGATGTGGCTGAGCCAATGACAGAAGAAAACTGTAACACAGAATTCTGGACTGCAGACGAAAGCATTGATAAGCCTGCAAATGTATTTGAACAGATGAAGGTTTCGTTTGATGCAATTGTTCGTTGGCTCAAAGCCTTGTTCGTTTTCATTTCAGAAAAGATAGCTGAAGGCTGATTAGAGAAATAAAAAGTTAAAAATAAAAGCGACAGAAGTAACAAACGGGCTACTTTTGTCGCTTTTAAAATATGTAAATTAAGCATTGCTCAGACAATCTCTCAGTCTTTTGCTTTGCAAAAAGACAGCTCCCTTTACACAAGGGAGCCTTAAATTTATAAATCTTTTGCAAGGTCTTTGAGGTAAGCTTTGAAATCTTCACCGAGCTCAGGATGTCTGAGCGCAACCTCGCAGTTAGCTTTCATAATGCCGAGCTTGTTGCCCATATCGTAACGGATGCCGTCGAAGTCCTGAGCGATAAGGCCCTTTTCTTTTGCAAGGCGGGTGAGTGTATCTGTGAAATAAAGCTCTGTGCCTTCAGGTGTGTTTGCAAGGTCTTCTTCAAGATAATCGAAAACATCTGCAGGAACTACAACACGGCCGAGAATTGAGTAGCAGGACATAATCTGCTCTTCTGTGGGCTTTTCGATGATGTTGTGAACATTCATAAGGTTGCCCTCAAGGTCAGTTACGTCAAGTGAGCAGTATTTTGAAACATCCTTACGGGGAACTTCCTTAACACCTACAACGCCCTTGCCGTATTTGTCATATGTATCAACAAGCTGCTTTGTAACAGGATAACCCTCATAGTTCATAATTACGTCGTCGCCGTAAAGAATTGCGAAGGGCTCATCACCGATGAAGGGCTTTGCTTTGAGAATAGCGTGGCCGAGACCCTTTGTTTCTTTCTGACGGATAAAGAAAACGTTTGCAATGTCAGCGGTTTCTTTAACTACGTCGTAAATGTCTTTCTTAGCGGGGTTCTTTGAAAGCTGATCTTCAAGCTCATAGCTGTGGTCGAAGTGGTCTTCAATAACGCCCTTGCCGCGGTTGGTGATGATAAGAATATCTTCAATACCTGCTGCTGCAGCTTCTTCAACAATGTACTGAATTGCAGGCTTGTCAACGATGTTGAGCATTTCCTTGGGAACTGATTTTGATGCAGGAAGAACTCTTGTTCCGAGACCTGCTGCAGGGATTACCGCTTTTTTGATTTTCATAATATTTACCTCCAAGTTTTATAAACTATAATCAATTAAACCATTCAGCAACCATTGAACCGATATTTATTAAAATAGAAACAAGGTACTGGTTGGCAAAATAAACAATCGCAAACACCAGCGGGGCAACTCCGCCCTTGCTGATGATGAGGGAGCGCTGCATCTGTGTTTCGTCAGATGCCTCTTTAGCCGCCTCAATGTCTTCTTTCATCTTCTTTTTAACAAGACTGTCGGCAATCAGTGCCGCAAAAATAGCAGGGATAAGGGTGGTTATCACGAGATAGATGTTCTCGTTTTTTACCATCGCCGTGTAAATTTCCATAAATTCTTGGTTTGCAATCAACGCTTTGCTTATAGCGAGAGAATCAACACTCTTTGCTAAATACCGTCCCACAGCACTTACCGTGAAATAAATGCTCATAGCCATGACTCTCTGTGTAAAACTTCCCGAAAAAGTTTCCGGTGTTAACTTTTCATTTGAAGTTGGAGAATCGGCTTCTTCGGAAACGTACTGTTCTATAACAGTATATACCTCCTGGGTTTGAATATCAATCTTTTCAAGGAAAGAATATGAAAAAAGATTGAGTGAAACTACAAGTGCCAAGAAAATTGCGCCGAATTTGTAAAGTCTTCTGTAAAAGAACCAGGCAGGAGCAAAAACAAATGCGCCCCAGTTCCAGCTGAGCTTTCTGCCCTTGCGAAAGCGTCTGATATATCGGTGAGCACCGGACTGGAGATAGTAACCTGCATCGGTTACATTGATTCCGTCAAATTCTTCATCCTTGTGGGCAAGCTGGTCTTTTAAAAAAATTGCTTCAAGATTCTGTGCCTCCTGCGCCAATTGGTCAAAGGCAGGCATTTTGCCCATTACGGGAACAGTGTTTGGCCTAGTTTCCTCTGCTTTGGGCTGCTCCTGCGTTTCGGCAGGTTGGCTTTTTTGCCACACAAAGCCGTCAGCGTGAAGTGAACTGTTAACGCATTCGCCGTTTGCAATCCAGCAGGAGCGATGCTGAGGCGTTCCGCAGACGGGGCAGACAACTATATCGTCGTCTTCTTTTATAGGCTGATTACAGCCGTTGCATATTTCATTTTTATAGTCCATTGCAAAATCTCCAAGTGTATTTATAATACCAAAATATATTATATCACAGAAATTGTAAAAATTATAGACAAAATTTTAACTTTTTTCAATCATTGTGTTAAAAGTTTCTTTACTTTGCAATAATTTTCTTGTATAATTTAATATTATAAACCATAGTGAGGTCGTATGTATGTTACAGTTTGAAGAATTAAGACTTAAATTGTTAGGTTATGAAGATAAATTAAAGGAGCTCAGAGAAGCTCTCGGTCTTGATGAAATGAAAGCAGAGCAGGAAAAGCTTGAGGAGCTTACTGCTCAGGAGGATTTCTGGGGAGACCTGGCAAACTCGCAGAAGGTGCTTCAGAGAATTGCCACCCTCAAAGGCAAAATCAAGGCTTATGAGGATTTGGCCGCAGCTTATGAAGACAGCCTTACAATGATTGAGCTTTCAAATGAAGAAGAAGACGAAAGTATGGTTGAGGAATGTGCCGCAAGCGTTGACGCTTTTGTTGAAGAGCTTGACAAGCAGACACTCAGCACCTTGCTTTCGGGAGAATATGATTCTAAAAATGCTATTCTCACGTTCCACGCAGGCGCAGGCGGAACAGAAGCTCAGGACTGGGCGCAGATGCTTGTGAGAATGTATTCCCACTGGGGCGAAAAGCACGGCTTTAAGGTTAGTATGCTTGACTTCCTTGACGGCGACGAAGCAGGCCTTAAGTCTGCCACACTTCTCATTGCAGGCGAAAATGCCTACGGCTATATGAAGGGTGAGTCCGGTGTTCACCGCCTTGTTCGTGTTTCTCCCTTTGACTCATCGGGAAGAAGACACACCTCTTTCTCCTCATTGGAGGTTATGCCCGAAATCGACGAAACAATCGAGGTTGAAATCAGCCCCGATGACCTTAAAATTGACGCTTACCGTGCAAGCGGTGCAGGCGGACAGAAGGTTAACAAAACATCTTCCGCTATCCGTATTACCCACATTCCCACAGGTATTGTTGTTGCCTGCCAGGTTGAACGCAGTCAGCATCAGAACCGTGAGGTTGCAATGAGAATGCTCAAATCAAAGCTCATTGAAATTAAAGAAAGAGAGCATCTTGACAAAATTGAAGACATCAAGGGTGACCAGAAAGAAATCGGTTGGGGCAGTCAGATCCGTTCCTACGTGTTTATGCCCTACACCCTTGTTAAGGACCACCGCACAAACTTTGAAGCAGGTAACATCAACGCGGTTATGGACGGTGACATTGACGGCTTCATCAACGCTTACCTTAAAATGGAATCGTTAAAGGAGCTTAATTCATAACGGAGGGTTTATGAATGAATATTATTGATATTTCAAGAACCTTGCTCAAAACTATTGAGTATCCCGGCGACCCCAAAACCCGTCACGAGCAGGTGCGCACCATCGAAAACGGCGGATGCAACCTTTCAGCGGTTTACTCCTGTGTGCACACAGGCACCCATGCCGATGCACCGTGCCATTTTATTGACGGCGGTGAAACCATTGAAGAAGCCGATTTAAATAAATTTATCGGCCCGTGTACGGTTATCGAGGTTCCTCAGGGCGTTATTTCGGGTGAATATGTCAACAGATATTTCCCCAAGGATTGCGAGCGCTTGCTTATTAAAGGCAACGGCCTGTGCCATTTTATGGACAGTGCGGCTTATGAAGCAGTTGAGCTGGGAATTAAGCTCATCGGCACAGATGCCGACTCCGTGGGCAGGGCAGGAGACCAGACAGAGCCTCACCGAGCATTTTTGAGAAACGGTGTTGCCATTCTGGAGGGTCTTGATTTGAGAAAGGTTGCCCCGGGCAATTATTTCCTTATGGCGGCTCCCGTTAAAATGGGTGAGATTGACGGCGCACCTGTCAGAGCTGTGCTTGTGGACGATTATATTTTGTGGAACAACGTAAAATGATTTAAAGTCGGCAATTATTGCTGACTCACAGAAAAGAGTGGTTGAGTGAAAAGGGTTTTCGATTTTTTAATCGGTTTATTCGGTTTGATTTTTCTTTCTCCCGTGTTTATTTTAATAGCGGTGTTAATTCTTGTAACCGACGGCTTACCCGTTGTGTTCAAGCAGGAGCGCGTTGGCAAGGATAACAAGCTCTTTAAAATATATAAATTCCGCACAATGAAAAACAATACAGGCGACCGCGCTACTGCTGAGATTGAAAATCTTGACGATGCGACAACAAAAATCGGCAGAATTCTGAGAAGAACAAGCCTTGACGAGCTGCCGCAGTTTGTTAATCTTGTTAACGGAACAATGAGCCTTGTAGGGCCAAGACCCCTCATTCCTGCCGAAAAAGAAATCCGTGAGCTTCGTGCCGAATACGGTGTTTACAGCGTTCTTCCCGGCATCACGGGCTGGGCTCAGGTAAACGGACGCGACGATGTTTCAATTGAAGAAAAAGCCCTGCTTGACAAGGAATACGTTGACAAACAGAGCATTTCATTTGATATTAAAATTTTAATAAAAACCGTTAAAATGGTTATTACTCACGAAGGTAACAAGGGCTAAACACCAAGATATTCTTCAAGCACCATTCCGCTTTTCTTGAGTTCGGTTGCAACCTCAACCCCAACATAGCGGTAGTGCCACGGCTCATAGGTGATTTTTGTTATGTGAGTTTTATCCTTGGGATAACGCATAATAAAGCCGTATTCGTGAGCGTGAGCATCGAGCCAGCGGAACTCTTTGGTGTTTTCAAAGCTGACCTCAAGTGAGCAGATGTCCATTGCAAGGCCTGCGTTGTGTTCGCTCGTTCCCGGTAAAAGGACAATTTGCGAAGCCTTGATAGTTGCATCAACCTTGCTCATACCTTGCTTTTTATATGTGTCAATGTAATTTTCAAAGTTTCTTTTCTGCCGTGCAAAAGAGCGGTAGCCTGAAACGGGAACAAGGGTTATTCCGTCGAGCAAGGCGGCGTCATACATCTGACGGTAAAAGGGCACAACTCTGTAGTCGAGAGTTGCCGCATAGCCGTCAACAGCCGTTTTCAGCTTCGGCACATATCCGTCTGGCAGGCGGTGATCGCAGTTGAGCAAAATCAGATTAAACGGAACACTCATATCCGTTTCAATCGGGTCAAAGCCTGCATAAGCGTAAGGATAGCCCTGAACCGCCGTGGTTGTGGTGGTTGTCGGCTTTTTCGTGGCGGCAGCGCTCGGCTTTTCTGTTGAGGCGGTTGTGGTTGATGTGGTGGTTGTCTGAGTTGTTGACTCGGTTGTGGTCGCTGAGGTTGGCGGTGTCGGTTCGCCGATGACGATACCGTTACACCCTGCAAGAGTAAAAGCAAGGCTTAAAACCAACACGGCGCATATTGTTTTACTGAATCTTTTCATTTTAACATCCCCTATAATTTGAATTTTATCATAATTTTATCATATAAAAAATATATTTTCAAGAGAGGTTACAATTTTTTATGAAAGCAAATGAATCCATCGAAAAATACCCGGCACGAGTGCGTGAATACACAAACTATGCCCTCAAAAGCACAAAAATTGTGGCAAAGAGTTGCGGCCCGAGACCTGCGGGCAGTGAAGCCGATGCAAAAGCAAGAGAATATCTCAAGGCTGACACCGCAAAATTCTGTGACGAGGTGAAAGAAGAAGCCTTCAAATGCTCAGACAAGGCATTTATGTCTTGGGTTTCAATCGGCTCTGTTTTGCTTCTTGTTTCTGCTGTTCTGTTTATGTTCGGCTTGCAGGCAATTTCACTTGCAGTTACTTTGCTCAATGTAGTTTTATTGTGGGCGAATTTTTCTTCTACAAAAAGGTGCTTGACGGCTTTTTCAAGAAAAAAGAAACTGCCAACATCATCGGTGTCAGAAAGGCTTCAGGCGAAACAAAAAGACGCATAATCTTCTGCGGACATACCGACTCAGCCTACGAGTGGACTTATACCTACCACGGCGGCAGACCCTTTGTTGCTCTTGCAATCGTGATCGCGGTTGTCTCTATTGCGGTTTCCGTTGCAGGTAACGTTATTGCAATTATAAACAACGGTGCTCTCAATCCGTCAATCGTGTTTATGAACGACAACACCCTTGTTACTGCTTTTGCAATTGCAATGCTCGCACTTATTCCTGCTTATATCTATACTTTCTTTTTCTGCAATTATAAGCGACCCGTTGTGGGAGCTGTTGACAATCTCACAGGCTGCTTTACTTCACTTGCTGTTGTTAAATTTTTGTTTGACAACGATATCCGTTTTGAAAACACCGAGGTTCAGGTTCTTCTCACAGGCGGTGAGGAGGCAGGAACACGCGGAGCTCAGGCTTATGTAAAGGCTCACAAGAATGAGCTTACCGACAAAAATGTTGAAACTGTTTTTGTCGGCGTTGACACAATTCACGATTTTGACTTTATGAATGTAATCAGCAAGGATATGAACGGCTTTGTTAAAAACGATGCACGCGTTGTCGAGCTTGTTAAAAACGCTGCAGTCGTTGCGGGCTATGACAATGTTTCATCAGGACCTATTTCTTTGGGCTCAACTGATGCCGCTCCGTTTTCACAGGTTGGCGTTCCTGCCGCAACCTTTGTTGCAATGGACCCCACTCCTGCACGTTATTACCACACAAGGCTTGATACTGAAGAAAACCTTGACCCCAAAACAATGGAGGCAGGCGTTAAAATTGCTCTTGAAACAGCATTTTTGTTTGATGAAAAAGGAATTTAACGGCAATTTACATAAATTTTCAAAAAAGTATTGTTAATTTATGTAAAGGTGTGTTATAATATCCAAAAGTTGTTTTATTACTATATTTTCCTGTTGAAAAGGAGATGCTTTTGTTATGAACAAAAAAATTAAGAGGTTAGTTTCATTCCTTCTCGTTGCAGTGATGGCATTTTCACTTTGCGCTTGCGGTGAGATTGAAGAAGAAGTAGTTAAGAGAGCTTCTGCAATTCCCCAGACAAAGGCAGAAATTTTTGATTATTTCTGTGCAGCTCTTGATAAAGTAGTTGCTGAGAAGCCTGCTGTAAGCTACGGCCTTTCAAACGGCGCACGCGGTGCCGAATGTGAAAACAGCAATATTGAGGCTGCATTCCCCACAATCGCAAAGCTTATGACAGTCGGTGACGGTGCTGAAGTTGAATACGGTGCAGACAACACAGGTGTGTTCCCCACCAACAAGCTTGAGCTCAATGACATCAAGTCAGCTAACATCATTGACATTGACGACACAACATCTCGCTCATACACAATCGTTCTGACTATCTGGGATGAAAACAACCCCAATCAGGACGACAGCGTGTTCGGCAAGATTTACAAAATTTCTAAGGATGAGGACATTCTCAAGGAAATGGAAAAAGCTTCTTCTTATTTCACAGTTGAAAGCTACGACGCTCAGTACCGCATCGGTACTATCAGAGCCGTGATTTCCAAAGAGACCGACCGCATTGAAGAGCTCCATCTTGAAAGAACTGTTGATGTTTCCACACAGATTACAGGTGTCAACAAGTTTGCTGAGGTCGGCACAGTTCCTCTTTCATTTGAATATTCTTCAACAGAGAGCTATTCAATGAACTGGGATGCTCCCGCAAAATAAAAAATTCATCAAAAAAACGGGTGTCTTCGTGACACCCGTTTTTTTATTGTTTAATATATAGTGTAACAGGTCCGTAAAGCCCGCCTGATTCAAAAGCTTTTGAATAAATCAGCTCGTCTTCAAAATACGGAGATAATTCCTTTATGCTCCACTTGTCAAAATAGTCTGTGTGGGCATACAGGTTTGCTGATGTATTAGTTACATATATTTTCAGTGTATTTTCTCTGCTGAGCACATCGGCAGGGATTTTAATTTTGTACGGTGGCATAAAGGCTGTTTCCAAAAGCCTATCGTTAAGATAGACACTGGCGGCAAAATGCACGTCTCCCAGGTCAAACTCTCCTTCTTTTCCGATTTTCTCAGCGGGCAGAGTGAAGCAGGTTTCATAAACACAGCTTCCGGAAAAAGCTTTGCCTGCAAAATTGCTCCAGTCGCCGAGGTCGGTTGCAACAGCTTTGTCACAATGCTTCACGCATTCAAAGCCGCTTTTTCCGAAAACGAGCTCCGTTTCTTTTCGCAGTGTGAAATTATCTGCAGTGCTGAAGCACTTTGTAAAATTTGTTTTGCTTTCTGCACTCAGCTTTTCCTCCGTCAGCAGAATTACCGCTGTTTCGCCTACGGCAAGAGACAGCCTCAGGATGTTGTCTTTTGATTCAAAGCTCTGTATTGCACCGCTTGACAAATCAAGCATATATCCGTTTGCGGCAGGCAGGTGAACCTGATAATCTCCGTTTTTTCCCTTTTCTCTGAACAGGCAGAAAATTTCAGCATTTTCTGTTTTTCGGTGTATTGCGCGCAATCCCTCTCCCTCAATCTGAATTACAGGCTCAAGGTCAGTAAGGGTATGCAAAATCCTACCGCCGCTCTCAACAAAGCGATTGAGTGCTGTTTGAGTGTTCTGCGGAATAAATGCTCCTTGAGGTATGATGATCTGACGGTATTGAGCACTGCCGATACAAAGACATCCTTTGTCGGTTCCGCTTGCGGTTTGCAAAACATCGTCGTCAACAATATCAAAATCCACCGTCATTTCTTCAAGCGTTCTGCCGAGGGTGTCGAACGATTTTGCCACGGCATCTGCGTTCAGGCCACCTTGAAAATCAGAAACGGGATAATAAAGCCCCGTCTGACAAACACGGTTTCCGAGAGAGGATATATATGACAACCTTTCAACATAGCGGTTGAATTCACCGAGGAAGTGATAATACGGTTGATTTTCCGTAAAAACGGGAAGCTCCTGTGCAAGAAGCTGACCTTCGCGCCCGAGAGGGAAGTTAAAGAGGTTAAATATGTTTATTCCGCGAACAGCCTGATACCCGACGGTGTATCGCATTATGTCATAGGTTACAGCAGTGCCTGCCACGCCCAGAATTTCGCTCATTGCAAGTCCGGTGCCGTTGTGCGCGGCGGCAGAAGAGGCATACCTCGGGAAAAATCCGTTATAACCGTTGAAACCGTCTTTGTCTGTTATTTTGTCTTCGGGATAAATCTGTCTTCTGATAACATCCACACCGGGGATATCAAAGCATCGCAGTGCGCGCATCAGATTAAAATTTCCGCCTCCGTGCATACAGCCGAGAGGACTGTGGTCCATATCCATATGACCGGTAAAAGAGATGCCGTGCTCGTGTGCCCATTTTTGGCAGGGCAGAAGAAAGTTTTCGCAGAACATTTTACTGCACAAATCATACCAGCGGTGCAATATGTAAGCATTTTCTTCGGTTGTTGCAACGTTTTCTGCAATTAACGGCAAATGCGGTAAAACCGACTCGTTATATATTTCTTCATATTTTTCTTCCAATTCCTTGTTAAAAGCAACGAACGGGGCCTTCGGCTCATCTGTGAATACCGCGGTAACTGTTTTTTTGAGTGTGTTTTTTAGCGAAGCCTCATATTTTTTGTGCGTGATTTCAATAAAATATTCTGTTGCTTCTCTGTTGAGCAAATCGGGATAATTTGCACCCGGACAGGATTCTTTTTCTGCAACGTACTCAGTCACAACGACGTTTTTTGAAAACCTGTATCCGTCTTCAATTATGTCGCGGTTATTCAGAAAAGCGGCAATAACATCGGACGATGTTTTTTTATATATGTCTCCTGCTTCAAAAGAACGTTCGTAGGCCTCCAATGTCTGTCGTGCATATTCGGGATGCTCTTTCAGAACCTTTGAGCAAGCTCCGCCTGAGGGCCATCCGCCTTCGTCATAAATCCAACAATTCATGCCAAGATTTTCGGCCTTCTCAATGGCATATGCGCACAGCTCCAGATATTCCGCTGATAAATAGTCTGGTGAAAGGCTTGTGGGCATACTGTCGGGTCGAAATTCCTTCGGCTCGGGAAGGATGTAAAACGCTCTTATGCCGAGCCTTTGCATCTCACCGAGCTGAATATCTATTGTTTCGCGGGTGCACACATCGTTCCATACCCAAACATATACGGGTGCGCAGGCAACGTCGGGAGAAAGGAATGAGTGTATATCAAATTTGTCATAGCTTTTCATTATTCAACAGTCCTTTTAAATTCAGACATTTGTATTGTATCTTCCTTGTTTTTTTAACAGAGCCGTGAAATGCTTCAAGGCCGCAATCATAATTATGTAAAGCACGGCAAGCAAAACAGGATAGACTTTTATGCCAATCAGACCGCTTATGAGGCTGACCGCGGGAGGTGCCAGCATAACGCCGATATAAGCAAAGGCAATCTGTGAGCCCATAATTGCCTGTGATGCTTCTTTGCCAAAGTTGTGAGGTGTCAGGTGAATCATATTCGGATATATAGAGCCGTTGCCCAGACCTATAAGGAATAAGCCTGCTACGGTAACTGCGCCGGGCAGAGGAAGAAGCATAATTACAATGGCAGGGGCAAGAACAGCGGCGCCGATACCGATACGCTTCCACGTGTTGATTTTACCTGAAAGCATACCTGAAACAAAACGTCCCACAGACATCCCCGCATAATATACTGTCAAGGCGAGAGCACCGTGCTTTGCTTCAAACCCTTTTTCGGCCACGAGATACGTGCTTCCCCACACACCGCAGGCATATTCAATTGCATTTGTTGCAAGCATAATAATCCAAACCACTCTTACATCAGACCTTTTGGCCATTTGTAAAAGAGAAAGGCTGATTCCTTTTTCTTCCTCAGCTTCGTCAGCCGATGAAGTCTTTTTCCACATAGGGAGCGATACAATCAGCAACAACGTAATGACAGACTGAACATAAAATGCGTAGCGATAACCTCCGCGCCAACCCACGTCACTTAATGCCTGTGACATAAGATAAGGGCTGAGGCTTACTCCTACACCGTAAAAGCAGTGCAAAAAGTTCATATGGCTTGCCTTGAAATGGAGTGCCACATAATTGTTGAGCCCCGAATCAATTGCGCCTGCACCAAGTCCCAGGAGAATTGCCAACGGTATCATAAACCAAAAGGACGGAGCCTTGGAAAATCCGAACAAAGCCGCCGCGGTCATAGCCGTGCTGAATGCTGTGACCTTAGCTGTTCCGAATTTGTTGAGAATTCCTGTGCTGAACATACTCGACAGCACCGTGCAGCCTGAAATAATAAAAGTGAGAATGCTTACCGCTTCAACGGGAATGTTGATTTCTGTGTGAATGGCAGGCCAGGCCGAGCCTATGAGAGAGTCCGGAACACCGAGACCTATAAATGCAATGTATATAACAACCAATAAAAAAAACATACGACCTCCGACAAGATGCAAAATATAAAAATAGAGTATTCACAGGCTTGTACCTTATGAATACCCAATATGGAGCTGGAGATGGGATTTGAACCCACGGCCTATTGATTACGAATCAATTGCGCTACCACTGCGCCACTCCAGCAACACCGAAATACATTATAATAAAAACAAATGCTTTTTGCAATACTTTTTCATAAAAATAAAATCATCATATTTACAAAATGTTCAAAGTAAATCCATTTATTGGACTTGATTTTGTTACCGAAATATTGTAATCTATAAGCATACTAATTTTACCGAGAGGTGCAAACAATGAAAAAAAGCTTATGTTTAGTTTTATCTGTTCTTTTAATTGCTGTGAGCCTGTGCTCCTGCAGTATGATAAAGGATGAAAACGCTCTTGACGAATATACATATGTAGACGCTCAGGGCAACACTCACGAATATGCCACAGATACACAGGGCGAGGTTGTAACTCAGAAAAACGGAGTTAAAGAAACAACCTCCTCCACCACCAAAACAGGCGGTTCCAACACCGACCCGATGATGAACATTACCGTTTACGCAACTGATGCAAACGGCGAGGCCGTAACCGACAAAAAAGGTGAGCTTGTTACCTCCAACTGGAATATGGAGGAACTTCTCGACGAGATGACCAAAACCACAACCACCAAAAAGACAAAGCCCGGTGAAACAACCACCACAGGCTCAGGCCTTGCCGGCTCTTTGGGCACAAGCACAGAGGATGACCTTCTTGGCGACGGCAGCAAAACAGAAAAAACCAACCTCAAGGCCACGGTTGTTGACCCCATCATCAAGGGCGGCAAATACACTCTTAAAACAACAGTTGTTGCTCAGGATGCAAAAATGCCTATGACATGGTGCTTCAACGGTGAAGAATTTGCAGTTTCACTTTCATATCAGACAATCGGCGCAAGAGTATTCACCGAAAAAGGCAAAACCTACCTGCTCATTCCTATGTTTGCAATGTATATGGAGGTTGAGTCTGAAACAAGTGAAGACATTCAGAAGCCCAACAGTGACCTTACAGGTAAATTGACCTATGTTAAGAGCACAAAGGTTAAGGACGGAAAAACCACTTACACCTGCGAAGAGTATAAAACACCTGACGGCAAAATCAACAAATATTATTTCAATGAAAAGAACGAGTGGAAGCGCTGGGAAGTAATTGACGACAAGGAAATTACTGTTTTTGTAATTGACAGCCTTTCAACATCGGTTGATAAATCAATGTTTAAAATTCCCAAGACCTTTAAAAAGGTTGACGCAGACAAAGTGTTATAATTATGAAAAAAACAGTTATTATCACAGGCGCATCAGGAGGCATCGGCTCGGCTATTGCCGATGCCTTTGCTTTGAGCGGACACAACGTTGTTATAGGCTACAACAGTTCTTCTGAAAAAGCTGAGGCTCTTGAAGCCAAGCTTTCAGGAAGGGGCTGTTGTGTTGCGCGTTTTAAGGCTGATGTTTCTTGTTCTGCGCAGGCGCAGTCACTCATTGACTTTACCAAAGAAACCTTCGGCGGTAAATATATTCTTGTCAACAACGCAGGCATTGCTCAGCAAAAGCTTTTCACCGACATAACGGACGGGGATTTTGACACAATGATGTCAGCTAACGTCAAAAGTGTTTTTAATTGCAGCCGTGCCGTTCTGCCGCTTATGATTCACGACAAATGGGGCAGAATTATAAACATTTCTTCTATGTGGGGAGTGTGCGGCGCCTCCTGCGAGGTGCATTATTCAGCCTCAAAGGCGGCCGTTATCGGCCTTACCAAGGCTCTTGCCAAGGAGGTTGGCCCTTCGGGGATAACGGTGAACTGTGTTGCACCGGGCCTTATTGACACGCCTATGAACAAAAATCTTGACAAAGACACGGTTTCTGCCCTTTGTGAAGAGACTCCCGTGGGCCGAATCGGAACACCCGAGGACGTTGCAAGAGCTGTTTTGTTCCTTGCTGACGAGAATTCTTCCTTCATAACTGGTCAGACTTTAGGCGTTGACGGCGGATTTATTTAATATTTGCATAATTTTCCTTGATTTATTGAAAATTTTATGTTAAAATACCATAGTAACCATTGTATTCTTGAAGGAGGCACTGTAAATGGCATCTTTTTGTCCTAAGTGTAACAGAAAATTAAAGCTTACAGACCTTAAACCCACTTGTCCGAGTTGTGACACAAATCTTTTATATTACAGAATTGAGGAAAGACTTGAGGTTGACGCTCTTAACGCTGAGATTGAGCATTCACGCACTCAGAAGATGTTGGACAGAGCAAAGGCCGCTATGATTGGCAGCCCTTGGGCAATTGTGAGAGATGTTCTTCTCGTTCTTGTTATTGCAACCTTCCTTCTTCCTCTTGCTCATCTTTCTGCAGCAGGCCCTTATTTTGAAAGAGAAACAACCTATACCGCCATTAACCTTGTTACCACTTTAATGGAGTTTGACTTTGGCGCAATCGGCCTTATAGGTTCACCTATTGTCGGCAATGCAACCATTTTCTTTGCAGGTGCAGTTGTTTGTGTGGCTCTTGCTCTTGTTATGGCATTGTTCCAGCTTATTTTTAGCTTCCTCTCCTGCTCAAAGAGAGGCTTCGGCAGAAATGTTACCTTTGCAGTGCTCGGCATTATTTTCTCAATCGGCTCATCAGTTCTTTTCAATATGTTTGTCAACGCTATGAACGACGTTGCCCCCGGCTTTATGTCAGGTAAGGTTGGTTTCGGAATTTACGTTGTTGCAGGTGCATTTGCATTGGTGCTTATCCTCAATGTTCTTATCAAGGTTAAAGGCCTTGTTAAGGTTGAGTACACACCCTGCTACATAGGCAAAGAGCGTATGCTCTATGAAGATTTTGTTGAAAAATACGGTGACGGCAAGGTTACTCTTGATTTGGTTATGGAGCATCACGATGAGCTCATGCCCAAAAAAGAAGAACAGCCCGAAGAAGTAAACGCATAAATTAAAGCCACTCAGCTGAGTGGCTTTTTTTTGTTGCTATTGAGCACATTTTTTGCA
>JAGBHX010000063.1 GCA_017935265.1 Clostridia bacterium
CCATAACTACCTTGCAGGCCAACAAACCATACACGGTTTGCAAAGGTTTCATTTAATGCTTGTAAAAAGTCTTCCATCCAAGCAGTAATATCGATCATCTTAATCACCTCGTTAAATTGGAATTTGTCTTATTGAGATTTATCACAAGTTTTTATTTTCAACCGCTGTATGAAGAATATCAGAACACCTTTTTGTTTAAATAATATCATCAATAATTCCCAAATCCCAGCAAAGTCTGGATAAAACATACTTATCTCTTATATCCTTCGATGCCTTAAAAGTCAATGGTAAAATTTCTTCATCAAGCCCGATTTCAGCCATTGTTTTTGGAAGCCCAACCTTGGTGTACAGTGATTGCAATTCTTCTGTTGAGGGTAATTCTTCTCTGATAATACTTAGTATATTATCCCATTTTTCTGCTATTATTTCAAAACGCCTTTTGTGGCTTTCTATATCATATTTCTGTTCTTTTTCTTCAAGGGCAATCATACTCTCTGCGCCCTTTCCCAGAAATTCTCTTAATGTTTTACTCCAAGCGTGAAAATCGAATTTTTCAACATAATCAAATGCTTTTTTTCTTTCCGGAGAAATATTTTTAATTTTCTCATATAGCTTAATAGATATTAAAGTGCCTAAGGCGCATTGAATACCATGAAATTCCACGGGTGTACCAAACTCAGCACCACGCATATCCCATATATGCGACAGATAGTGTTCAGTTCCGGAAGCGGGACGGGAAACTCCTGCAAATTTCATTGCAGCACCACACAAAATCAATCCCTCAAAAACGGCTTCGACCGCATTCTTTTCTTTATTTACAAGTCCTTCTGCGTTATCTACACATTTTTTCAATGATGCCCTTACAAGTGAAGCAATATCTTCACAATAATACTCACCGTTTATTATATTTGATATACGCCACTCGCAAATTGAAACATATTTCGCCAACATATCGCCAAGTCCCGAAATCATCATCTCTACAGGTGCTTTACAAAGTATATTGGTATCACCAATAATTACATCGGCACACTTGCTGTTAAGCGAAATTTTCAGCCCTTCCATAGTCATTGAAGATGTTGCAGATGCATAACCGTCCATAGACGGAGCCGTTCCCACTATGATATAAGATTTATCAGCAATATTCGCGATAATTTTGCTTATATCATTTATGACACCGGAGCCAACACCGATTACTGCATCGCACTCAGGCGAAAAATTCATTGCTGCAAGGCCTACATTGGCTTCGTCCGGCTCAAGAATTGCTTTGCTGAATATATACTTTTCTGCTTTTATTCCGTTTTTATGAAGCAAATCAAAAACGTAATGACCCGCCGCTTCGTATGTATTACGGTCCGCTAAAATAAACGGCTTTTTGCAATTCAAAGCCTCTAAAATTTCAGGCAGCTTATTTATTGCGTTTTCACCTATGATTATTCTTGAATTAAACAAATGCTGTTTGCCACAGGCACAGCCTTCAGTTTTTAAATTAAACTCCAAAAAATCACCTTATTCTACTATATATTTTTTCCTGACTGTCCGGCAAATTCTTATTTGTCGGACTGATTTAGAACCGGCATCGCATTTTTAAGTATGAATGCAGTTGGGCTAAACCCAAACCCCATTTTGTTGCAACATATCAGTCAATATCATTCGGCATTAGCCGAATATAACTGCTAAGCAATAAAACTCGCCAAGGCGAATAAAACTGCGAGGCTTCCTTATGAGAAGTCTCGCAATGAGTGTGCTTTAACTTTATTCTGCCTGTTTGCCGGGGGCGCCGCAGCATTTTTTATATTTTTTTCCGCTTCCGCAGGGGCAGGGGTCGTTGGGGCCGACCTTTTTGCCTTTTCTGACAGTTCTGCCTTTTTCGCTTCCGTCGGAAGAGCCGCTTTCACTTGTGATTTTTGCGGTCTGCTTTCTTTCGGTTTCTTCTTTAGATTTGATAACAACGGTAAGCATCTGCTTAACGGTATCTTCACGGATGTTGGTGCTCATTTCATCAAACAAATCTGAGCCCTGAACACGGTATGCAACAACAGGCTGCTGCTGACCGTAGGCACGAAGGCCGATACCTCTGCGAAGCTCGTCCATATCGTCGATGTGATCCATCCACTTTGTGTCAACATTGCGAAGAAGAATCATTCTTTCAAGGGCACGCATAGTTTCGTCACCGAGAATTTCTTCTCTCTTTTCATAAAGAGCGTGACCTCTTTCAAGAAGCATTTCTTTTGCATCTGCTCTGTTTACGCTGTCGCCGGGGAAGTCCTCATCGGTGGTGAGCCAGCCCTTGAACTTGCTGCGCAGGCCTGCAACGTTCCACTCGTTTTCGGGAAGAGCAGAGGGGCAGTAGAAGTCAACCGATTCGTTAACGCAATCCTCAAGCATACGCATAATTGCCGGCTTGAGCTCTTCACCGTTGAGCACTCTGTTGCGCTGTTCGTAGATGAGCTCACGCTGACGGTTCATAACGTCGTCAAACTGGAGAGTATTCTTACGGATAGCGAAGTTCTGGCCTTCCTTCTTGCGCTGAGCGCTTTCAATGGATTTTGAAACCATTTTTGACTCAATGGGCATATCCTCGGGTGTGTTGAGAGCACTCATCATATTTGAAAGCCTTTCACCGCCGAAGAGTCGCATAAGGTCGTCTTCAAGTGAGAGGTAAAAACGGCTTGCACCGGGGTCGCCCTGACGGCCTGCACGTCCGCGGAGCTGGTTGTCAATTCGGCGTGAGTCGTGACGCTCTGTGCCGATGATGAAAAGGCCGCCTGCTTCACGCACCTTTTCGGCTTCGTCCTTAATAGCGTCTTTGTATTTCTTTTCAAGAGCCTGATACTGTGCTCTTGCTTCAATAATTTCTTCGTTGTCTGTTTCTGCAAAGCCTGTTGCTTCAACAATGAGCTCCTCGGGATATTCCATTCTTCTCATTTCAGCCTTTGCAAGGTATTCAGAGTTACCGCCGAGCATAATGTCGGTACCGCGGCCTGCCATATTGGTGGCGATTGTAACGGCGCCGAACTTACCGGCCTGAGCTACGATTTCAGCTTCCTTGTCGTGGAACTTAGCGTTGAGAACCTCGTGCTTGATGCCGTTGCGTCTGAGGATTTTGCTAAGCTCTTCAGATTTTTCAATGGAAATTGTACCGACAAGAACGGGCTGACCTTTTTCGTGGCAAGCCTTAATCTGCTCAACAATTGCATCGAATTTTGCTTTTTCGGTTTTGTAAACCGTGTCGGGGTCGTCCTGACGGATCATCGGTTTGTTGGTAGGGATTTCAACAACGTCAAGAGCATAGATTTCGTTAAACTCCTGGCTTTCTGTCATAGCGGTACCGGTCATACCCGAAAGCTTTTTGTAAAGGCGGAAGTAGTTCTGGAAGGTGATTGTTGCAAGAGTTTTGCTCTCGTTTTCAACCTTTACGCCTTCTTTTGCTTCAAGAGCCTGATGAAGACCCTCGTTATATCTTCTGCCAAGCATAATACGGCCTGTGAACTCGTCAACGATGAGCACCTGACCGTCTTTAACAACGTAGTCGATGTCTCTTTTCATAACGCCGATTGCCTTGATTGCCTGATTGATGTGGTGGGCAATTGTCATATTTTCGGCATCCATAAGATTTTCAAGTCCGAAATATTTTTCTGCCTTGGCAATACCTGTTTTGGTGAGGGTTGCTGTGCGAGCCTTTTCGTCAACAACATAGTCGCCGTCTGCTACGTCTTCAACCTCCATTTTGCTTTCAGCTTCTTTAACCTTTGACATTGAAAGAGTTTTTACAAAGCTGTTGGCAAGGGAATAAAGCTCTGTTGACTGCTCGCCGCGGCCTGAAATAATAAGGGGAGTTCTTGCTTCGTCGATGAGGATTGAGTCAACCTCGTCCACAACGGCAAAGGCATGACCGCGCTGAACCTTGTTTTCTTTGTAGGGCACCATATTGTCACGAAGATAGTCGAAGCCCATTTCGTTGTTTGTGCCGTAAGTAATGTCTGCGTTGTAAGCCGCCTGACGTTCTTCGTTAGTAAGACCGTGAACGATAAGGCCCACTGAAAGACCCATAAAGCGGTAGAGCTTGCCCATCCACTCAGAGTCACGGCGGGCAAGATAATCGTTAACGGTAACGATGTGAACACCGTCACCGGTGAGGGCATTGAGGTAAGCAGGGAGGGTGGCAACAAGAGTTTTACCTTCACCTGTTCTCATTTCTGCAATTCTGCCTTGATGAAGAATAACACCGCCGATAATCTGCACGGGGAAGTGTTTCATACCAAGCACACGCCACGAAGCCTCACGGCAGGCAGCAAATGCCTCGGGGAGAATGTCATCGAGAGTTTCGCCGTTCTGGAGTCTTTGTTTAAACTCGGGTGTTTTTGCCTGAAGCTCCTTGTCGGTGAGCTTTGCGAAGCTCTCTTCAAGGGCAAGCACCTTGTCTTTAATCGGGTTTACTTTCTTGACTTCTCTTTTGGAGTAGTCGCCGAAAAGCAGTTTAATCAATCCCATTTTATCACCTCAGAAAATTCTGCATACTTTTAATTATACTATTATAACACACAAATAACATAAGCACAACAAGAAAATTGTAAATTTTCTGTGTATTGAAAAAGACTTTGATATGTGGTAAAATAGCAAAAAAACCGCAGAGAGGAAAAATGTTATGCCGAAGAGAGATGACTATATTTCATGGGATGAATATTTTATGGGAATTGCCCTGCTTGCCGCAAAGCGAAGCAAGGACCCCAGCACTCAGGTTGGCGCCTGCATTGTTAATGAAAACAAAAAAATTATGTCAATGGGATATAACGGCTTTCCCATCGGCTGTGATGATGACGACTTCCCCTGGGACAGAGAGGGTGACAGCTCTTATAACACAAAATATCCTTATGTGTGCCACGCTGAGCTGAACGCAATTCTCAACAACAAGGGCGGCAGCCTTGAGGGCTGTTCAATTTATGTTGCGTTGTTCCCTTGCTGTGAATGTGCAAAGGCTATTATTCAAAGCGGCATTAAAAAGGTGCTTTATATTTCTGACAAATATGCTGATTCCGACTCAACAAGAGCATCCAAAAGAATGATGGATGCCGCAGGAGTTGAGTACAAAAAAATCGAAATCAACCACGGCTCAATTGTGATTGATTTCGACGAAAATCTGGTATAAAAAAACGACCCTCAGCCGAGGGTCGTTAATTTTTTAAAGGACAATGCCTAAAAGATATTCTCTGAGAATTTTGATGATAACAGCCTGAATTTTCTGAATGAACAGAAGAAGGTCTCCCAAAAGGTCGAGGGGCTGGTCGTTTTCATCAACAGTTTTGAGGGGCTTCACGGTTTCGGTGCCGTCGTTATTTTCATACACCATAAACTGAGGATAATTCTTGTCGCTGTTGATTGTGAAAGTACCCTTTGATCTGAGAGTTTTATAAAGAAGCAGGTCAAGGCACTGAGGGAAAATATCGTGAGGCAGGTCTTTGACAAACCAGGTGGTGTCGGGGCTGAATATGCCTGATGCGTCAACGGTTTTGTCGGGAGAGATATATTTTGCTGTGCCTCTTGCGGCAGCATCCTCCATATAAGCCTCACCGAAGGTTGATCCAAGGGGAGCTGTTACTGCGCCGGGAACCTGAGTTTCAACGGTAACCGTGTCGTCACTCTGAACATTGGGATTTTCCATAATCGGGAGAAGCGGTGCGCCGTATTTAACAACAGTGTAAATATCTACACCGTCAGCCTTCATATCGGCATAAATCTCATCAAGCTTGAGGCGGACATTTTCGTGATAGTAGTCGGTTTTTTCAATAATCTTTGAGTATTCATCCTCATAATATTCAAAGATATACTCTTTTGCTTTTTCATAAGCATCTGCAGAAAGCATTGACCAATAGCCGGGGCAGGTTGCATAGGTTTCTCTGAGAATGTCGGAAGCGCAATAGTTTGCAACAAATGAGGCTGTGTCGCCTGTTGAATCAAAGCTTCCGGATTCGTTGAGAATCTGAGCTACTTTCTGAACAGTTGCGTCGGTTTCTGAGTCGATTACCATATTGTTGGCAATGTAATCGATAGAGTCGCGGGTTACTTTAATTTCACCTGTAAAAATACAGTCGAGTTTGTCTGTGCCGTACATAATCGGATTGTAGAGAAGAACGTCTTCAATATCGTTCCAGCCATATCTTACAAGGTAGGCCGAGAGAACGTTGGTGCCGAAGCAACGGGCAAGGATTTTAACCTTTGAGTGGCCGCTTGCTTTTTTAACTGTTTCAATATACTTATGAAGCTCGTCGGCAACCTCAAAGGTGTCAATGCGAACATCATAAATGAAATAATATTTATACAGCTCCTTGCTTGCCTGCTGTGCGTTCTGAACAGTCTGGGCAGCTTTGTGAACGTCTTTGATTTTGTCGGCAGACCACTGTTTTTCAAGAGAAATGCCTGAATTGTTGTCAACGTTGCCGTTTTTGTCGAGGGCATAATCCTTATATTCTTCTGCAAAAATCTCTGTAAGAGTGGAAGAGAACTTGTCCCAGTTGCCGAAGGTGGAGCCTGTGAAAAATCCGGGAACAAGTCTGCTTACATAACCTTCAACATCTTCTCCGTAAAATGTGGGAAGACCGGGGTTTGAAGCGCTCTGTTTTTGGGTTTTGTCTGCAACAATATCTGCCCTTCCTCGTATGTAAACAATGGGGGTTTCACTGCAGTTGCAGGCGGTTGCGGCGCTTGCAGCGGGAAGCAGGCCTACGCAGAGAATAACTACAGCCATAATTACGGAAATGACTTTTTTCATTATTTATATCCTCCTTAAAGTTGAATTTGGCGATAAAAACCTATTCTTAATCATAGGAATTTTATCATATAGAATATTTAAAGTCAACAAAATATACAAAATGTTAACAATTATTTAGTATTGAAAATTTTGCCAACAGGTTGCCGATGAAAAATCTTTGTGGTATAATCAAAATCAGGACATAAAGTTCAGGAGGAGTTTAAATGAAAATTAAAGAGCTTGTTTCAATTCTTGAGGGGGAGGTAGTTTTTGGCGAAGAATACATTGAAAACGAGGTTTTCGCCGCTTGCGGCAGTGATATGATGAGCGATGTGCTTGCTTTTGTTAAGGAGCAGGCTGTTATGCTCACGGGTCTTGTTAACCCTCAGGTGGTGCGCACCGCAGAAATGATGGATATGAAGTGCATTGTTTTTGTCAGAGGCAAACGCCCTGACCAAAGTATGATTGACCTTGCGCAGGAAAGAGAGATTGTGCTCGTTTGCACCAAGCTCGAAATGTTCAGCTCCTGCGGAAAGCTTTATGAAAACGGATTGAGAGGAGCCAGCGGAAAATAATGGAAAATATTAAGCTTCATTATGATGTTGACAGCAACGATTTTTCCTGCGCCGGTGAGGCTTCGGGCAAAATCAAAAAGGCCCTCAAGGACCTGGGCTTTGATGCTTCTCTTATCAGAAACGTTGCTATTGCCGTTTATGAGGGCGAAATCAATATGGTAATTCACGCCGAGGGTGGTGTGATTGATGCCGAAATCAGCCCCGAAAAGGTGACGGTTGTGCTCAAGGATAAGGGCCCCGGAATCCCTGACATTGAGCAGGCTATGACCGAAGGCTTTTCAACCGCGCCCGAAAACGTGAGGGCTCTCGGCTTCGGTGCAGGTATGGGTCTGCCCAATATCAAAAAATATTCCGACACAATGCACATAGACACTGAAATCGGAGTGGGAACAACAATTACCCTTACCTTCAATTTTTAATTTGTGATTATAACTCCTTAAAAAGGGGGAGCTTTTATGAAAGAAAATCTTTTTCATTCCGTGCGAATGGATTGGGACAAATGCGTCGGCTGTATGAACTGCATCAAGCATTGCCCAACCGAGGCTATCCGAGTGCGCAACGGAAAAGCAAATATAATTAAAGAAAAATGTATTGACTGCGGCAAGTGTATCGCCGTGTGCCCTCATAAAGCAAAATACGCTCAGAGAGAGTCGCTTGAAAACGTTAAAAACTTCAAATATAAAATTGCGTTACCTGCGCCGTCTCTTTACGGCCAGTTCAACAATCTTGATGATGTGAACTATGTTCTCAGCGGCCTCAAGCAGCTTGGCTTTGACGAGGTGTTTGAGGTGTCAAGAGCCGCCGAGGTGGTTTCGCACGCAACACGCAAAAAGCTTAAAGAAAACAAAACGGGAAAGCCGTTGATTTCTTCTGCCTGCCCTGCTGTGGTAAGGCTCATAACCGTTTCTTACCCCACGCTTATTCCTCAGCTTCTTGACATAAACGCACCTATGGAAATAGCGGCAATTATGGCGAGAAAGGAAGCTATGGAAAAAACAGGCTTCAAAAACGAAGAAATCGGTGTTTTCTTCATAACACCCTGCCCTGCAAAAATCACGGCAATCAGGAACCCCCTGACTCTCGATGAGCCTGTGATTGACGGTGCTGTTGCAATCAAAGACATTTACCCTGCCCTTGTGCACGAAATGGGAAAGCTCAGCAAGAATGAAAGCCTGCTTGAGGATTTGCAGCAGTCCGGCAGAATCGGCGTAAGCTGGTCAACCTCAGGCGGTGAAAGCGCCGCGCTTCTTTGCGACAATTATCTTGCCGCCGACGGTATAGAAAACGTTAAAACAATCCTTGATGAGGTTGAAGACGGCAAGCTTGACAGTATGGAGTTTATTGAGCTTAATTCCTGCACCTGCGGCTGTGTGGGCGGAAGCCTTACGGCGGAAAATCCCTTTATTGCCAAAAGACGTTTGCAGATGCTGAGAAAATATCTGCCCGTTTCCTGCATAAAATACACCGACGAGGAGCCCGAAAGCGACAAGCTCGATTGGGAAAAAGCTCCTCAGGCAAACAACATTATGCGCCTTGCCGACAATATTTTTGACGCTATGCGCATTATGGGAGAAATCAACGACCTTGAAGCAAAGCTTCCCAAGCTTGATTGCGGCACCTGCGGTGCGCCGTCGTGCAAGGCCTTGGCGGAGGATATAGTCCGTGGCTTTGCAGGCATTCACGACTGTATGTTCCTGACGAGAAACGAATATGCAAAATCCAACGACCCTGAAGCTGAAATGTTCAGAGAAATTCTTCCTGCACCTTTCAGAAAGCATGAGGAGGAATAATATGCTCACAGTAAAAGACCTTCAGCAGAAGGGTAATATGAAAGTCCTTTGCCCCGACGTTTTGCCCGACAGAGAAATTACGGGCTGTTACTGCGGCGACCTGCTCAGCTGGGTTATGTCAAGGGCTAGCGAAGGAGATGCGTGGCTGACTGTTATGGGCAACATAAATGCCGTGGGAGTGGCTGTGCTTGCCGACTGCGCCTGCATAGTGCTCACGGAAAATGCCGCCTTTGACGATAATGCTTTACAACGAGCAAAGGAAAACGGTGTTGCCGTTTTGCAGACAGAAAAAAACAGCTTCGAAACAGCCGTTTTGGTTTCAGAATTATTGAAGGGCTGATATTATGTTTTTCAGATACGATTTACATAACCACTCCTGTCTGTCGCCCTGCGGTGACAACGATATGACTCCCTACAACCTTGTGAATATGGCGAAGCTGCTTGACCTTGATGTGATTGCGCTGACCGACCACAATACCTGCCTCAACTGCCCTGCCGCGGTGATGGCGGGGGAGGAAATAGGCATTACCGTTGTGCCGGGTATGGAGCTTTGCACCGCGGAGGAAATTCACGTGGTGTGCCTTTTTCCCGATGTTGAAAAAGCACTTGCTTTTTCTGATTATGTGAGGCAGAATTTGCCTCCCATCAAAAACCGACCCGAGATTTTCGGTGAGCAGAGGATAATGGACGAAAGTGATAACGTTATCGGCACAGAGGAACTGCTTCTCATCACCGCTTGTAATATCGGTATTTATCAGGTGCCGGAGCTTGTGAAGCAATACGGCGGTGTTGCCTTCCCTGCACATATTGACAGAGACTCTTATTCTGTGATTTCAAACTTAGGCGGAATTGATTTGTCAATGGGCTTCGGCTGTGCGGAGATTACCGCAGAGGCTGATGTTGAGGAGTATTTTGCAAAATATCCTG
The DNA here is from genome assembly GCA_017935265.1 of Clostridia bacterium. GTDB lineage: Bacteria > Bacillota > Clostridia > Oscillospirales > Acutalibacteraceae > CAG-488. Next base: position 10,038 of record JAGBHX010000063.1, read on the forward strand.
ACCTTAAAAAAATGAAGCTTGTCACCGACAGTGATGCTCATTATCTCGAAAATATGAATATGAATCCCAGGCATCTTGAGCTTGACAGCCTTTCGGCCCAGAGCGTTGTGGATTATTTAATGTCGCAAGAATACGCCGACCGCTCATAAGGCTGTTTTTCTTTAAAATATGAACTTTTGGCACAATAATTCGTTAAACCCACCCGATATGCGTCAGCATTATCGGGTGGGTTTGCCTCTTCTTGTATCCAAAATTTATATTTTAAAGTGCTTCGCAGTTTCGTAAGTTAAGAAAATTCCTTGTATTGAAGCTACAAAACGTAGCAAGGCTGTCGCTTCGAGAGGTTTTTTATTGAGAAACAAAAACTTCCTTATGAGCGGTCGGCGTAAATTTTTCGACATTTTTTTATAAATATAGCGATTTTTCATCAAGTCAGAAGTGCTTAACCACGATATATTGAGGTTGACACATCACCTTGTAAACA